>JAGXSZ010000022.1 GCA_018333515.1 Actinomycetota bacterium | reverse complement strand
CGGACGCTCCGACCCCGTATTCTCCGACGACGCCATCTCTCTTATTCACTCGTCGTCCGCCGGTATTCCGAGGCGAATCAACAACTTGAGCGTTCAAGCTCTCATCGCCGGATTCCTGGAGAAAAAAGGCATCATCGACGAGTCGAGCGTCAAGCGGGCGGTGGCAGAGATGGAGGCTGATTGAAGGGCGAAGGAGATTTTGGATGGGTCTATTGAATCGAATCATTACGCCGAACGACGGCAAAGATTCTGGCCGGAGGACGGACAAAAAGCGTGGCCCGTAACACAATCTTGCAATCGATCAGACATTGTTAGAAGAAGCTCAGAAGCTTGGCGGGAAGAAGACTAAGAAAGATACGGTGAACGAAGCGTTAGTCGAGTATATCCAGCGCAGAAAGCAGAAAGAGATTGTCTCATTATTCGGCAAGGTAGATTACGAAGATAATCACGATTATAAGAAAGAAATTCTCGATGAGGGTTCTCGTAGATACGTCTGTATGGTCGCTTGCATTAAGACGCAAGCATGATGTTGAGTCTCAGGCGGTAAAACTTCTTACGGAATACATCGAGAGCGGTGAGCAGGTTTTCGTTATTGGAATTATTCTGCAAGAGATTCTCTCAGGAGTGACCAGCATAAAACTGTTCAATCAGCTTATTGATCATTTAGCCGCCTTTCCAATAATAGATCTCTATGAAAATGATTTTATCGAAGCGGCTAGACTGAGGAATACTTGCAAGAAACAGGGAATTCAGATCGGAACAATCGACGCCCTGATTGCCGCAGTTTGTATAAAGCATGACCTGCCACTTCTAAGTTTAGACGAAGCTTTTAAGGCAATCGCCAACTTTTTGCCGTTACAACTAATAAGTGCCGATAGCTAACGCACCTCAGACATACCTCATCGCACACCCGCAAGCTCTCACCGTTTAATCATCGAAAACGTGGGCATTAAAGACTATAACTGGTTCATTTAAGACCCGGCAGCTATAGCGAGGTGTCTATGAATGTCACAATCAGCGAAGGAATGTCGTTTCTCATCTCCGACGAGCTGGGGAACATCGTGGCCGACAGCGAAGACGGCCTCTATCACGAGGATTATCGCTTCTTGAATTACTATGACTTGTCGATAAACGGTCACAAGCCGCTCGTGATGACCGGCAGGCAAGTCGACTACTATTCCGCAGTTCACTACCTGCAACTTCCCAAGTTAGACCATATTGAACCAAATACCGTAAGCATCGCCCGAAAGCGTTTTATCGGCGACGGCCTACACGAAGAAATCGTTATCGTAAACTACGGCATGGAGCCCGTTAGTTTGAAGCTGCTCTTTGACTTTGCCGCGGATTTTGCCCACATCTTCGAAGTTAAGTCGGGCAAGAAGCCGGACGAGAAGGCGTATGTGGTTATGTCGGACCGGGAGGAGGCAAGTCTAAGCTTTATCCATGACACGCGTAATGGTTACTTCGAAACGCGAATTATCTTTAGCGAGAAGCCCGATTTCGACTACAAAACGGCCTCTCTAAGCGTAGCGCTAGAGCCGCAACAGAGCCGTCGGCTTTGCATCGATTTCATGACGCTCCTTGCCGGGGAGCCGGCAAAACCAAAGCGCGGTTGTGGTTCGTTCGAATCGGTCGCCGGCCCCGCCCCGGAATATCGGGTGGATTGGATTAGACATGCGCCAAAGCTATTCTCCGATTACGATGCCCTTCAGCACGCCTACGACCAGAGCATATTCGATATGGCGGCGCTCCGGCTCAAAGGGCCGCGCATGAATAAAGTAGGCATCGTTCCGGCGGCTGGAATTCCCTGGTACGCTACGTGTTTTGGCCGGGACGGCATCATCGCGGCGTATCAAACGCTGCCGTACTTGCCGGACCTGGCGTATGGGGTCTTGAGAAGCCTGGCGATATATCAGGGCGCGGAGGTCAATCCACTAATCGAAGAAGAGCCGGGGAAGATACTTCATGAGATACGATGGAGCGGCGTGACGCCGGCGGGCGACACCGACCACAGCGTCTACTACGGTTCCGTGGACGGCACCATGCTCTATATAATCCTCCTCAATGAACTCTATAAGTGGACCGCCGACAAGGGGATTGTCGAGGAACTCAAAGGCAATCTCATCAGGGCGACAGAGTGGATAGAAGCGTACGGCGACAAGGACAATGACGGCTATGTCGAATACGTCCGGTCACAAGGGACCGGCCTCGAAAACCAGGGCTGGAAAGATTCGTGGGATTCGGTGCGATTCGCCGACGGCAGGTTCGCCGAAGCGCCGATAGCGCTATGCGAGGTGCAAGGATATGCTTATATGGCCAAATTGGCCGCGGCCGAGCTTATGGACGTGTTAGACGAGACGGCCGAGGCTAAGAGACTGCGAGCGAGCGCGCTTGCGCTTAAAACCTCTTTCAATAAGGATTTTTGGATGGACGAGCCGGGCTTCTTTGCCGAGGCGCTCGATAAAGACAAAGTGCATGTCGACTCGATAACTTCGAACGCCGGGCAACTCCTGTGGACGGGCATCGTCGACCGCGATAAGGCCGACATCGTCCGCGAGCGCCTATTCGAGCCCGACATGTTCTCAGGCTGGGGGATTCGCACGATGAGTTCGAAGATGGCGGCTTATAATGCCATGAGTTACCACAACGGCAGCATTTGGCCCCATGACAACGCGTTCATCATGAAAGGGCTCATCGCTTACGGATATCACGCCGAAGCGCTCCGCGTCATCGACGCAGTCCTCGATGCCGGCCAGTACTTCTCGTTCCAGCGGCTGCCGGAGCTTTTCTGCGGATTCGAGCGCAGCAGCTCGCGGGTACCTATCGACTATCCCGCAGCCGGCAGTCCGCAGGCTTGGGCCGCCGGCGCGCCGATGCTCATGCTCACGGCTATGCTCGGTATGGACGCAAACGCTGAGGAGAAGGTTCTTACCCTCAACCCGAGACTTCCCGCCGATATTTACCGGGTATTTCTAGCCGGTGTTCGCGTCGGCGGAACCCGGTTGAGCTTTGAGGTGCTCATGGAGCGGGGCGAGCCAAACATCAACATCCTGGAGAATCCGGGTTCGTTTAAAATCCGTCTGGAAAAGCAGTAGGGTATGGTCGATGACAGCGCGGCGACCCATGTCGGTCGCCGCGCTGTCTGTCTTTCTAGGCGGTCTTTCTTTTCGCCCTGTATTCATTGAGCGCATCGTCAAGGTCGATGAAGGCATCGCCGAAACCCTCCGACATCGTAAGCTCGCAGTGTATCGTCTTCGCAAGCTCACCGATACGCGCCCTTGTCTGCATCGCTTGAGCGGCTTGGTGTATCATCTCGTCGGCGTGGCTGCCGATTATGTGGCACCCCAGTACTTCCTCGGAATCCGCATCGGCTATCACCTTAATAAAACCCTTGCGCTCGCCGTCGGCCAGCGCCCTGGCGAGTCCGGCAAACGGAAACTTCTGGACGATATAGGAGAGATTGCTCTCCTTTGCTTCTTCTTCGGTGATTCCGACGCCGGCTACCTCGGGGTAACTCCAGGTTGCCCTCGGCATCACCCGTAAATCCAGCGCCTTCTTCTCTTTGGCGAAGGCGTTGTAGCCCGCCAGGTCGCCCTCGTATGCGGCCGCCTGTGCGAGCTGGAAGAACGGCACGACATCACCGGCAGCATATATGTGCGGGACGCTTGTTTGAAGGTACTCGTTTACGTCAATGCCGCCTTTAACGACATCGATTCCTATGCTCTCCAAACCGAGGCCGGCCGTGAGCGCATGCCTGCCGGTAGCGACCAGAAGCTTGCCCGCGCTCAATTTCGCTTCGCCATCGGCAGTATCGATGACCAATGATTTTGTGGAATCCTCGGAAAAGACGCTCTTTATCCTTACGTTTGTGTATATCGCGATACCCTGCTCCGCAAGATATTTCGAAAGCGCCAAAGATACCTCCGCGTCCTCTTTAAAGGCGATACGCGGCAGCGCTTCGACAATGGTCACCTCAGACCCGAACGAGCGATATATCGTTGCGAATTCGAGCCCGACCGACGAGCCGCCGATGATGATTATCGACGAAGGCAATTCCCGCAGGTTGATTGCTTCGTTGCTCGTCATATAATCGACAGTATCGAGACCCTCTATGGGCGGCACAAACGGTGCCGAACCCGACGCGACGACGGCTTTCTCGAAGGTAACCTTTTGTCCGTTGATGTCAATTTCGTTGAGAGAGCTGAAACGGGCAGAGCCCTCAAGAACCTGGACTCCCTGGCTCTCAAAGTATCGCCGCAACCCGGGCCCGCTGATCTGCGAGACAACCCAGTCTTTTCTGTCGATGACCTTTGAGAAGTCGAAGCCGATATTCTCGGCTTTGAGGCCGAACTCAGCGGCTCTTTTTAGGGAGCGAAATGCCGCGGCCGATGCCAGCAAAGACTTGCTCGGCAAACATCCGTAATTCGGTCAGGTACCGCCTAGCTTCGCTTTTTCGACCAACGCGACCTTGGCCCCGAAGGAGCGCGCGCGCATCGCGGCGGCGGAGCCGGCGCTCCCGGAACCGATAACCAAAAGATTGTAGTCCATAGTGACCATCCTTGTATTTCAATTGAAAGCCGGCAAATAAACTAAAAGGGATAATCTCCATCGGACCCGAGAGTATCCCTTTTGCGGGCCGCAACCGAGACAGCCTATGCCGCAAACCCTTTTTCTCGCGCCATCTGAATGTAGCGGTCCGGATCTTCTTTGAACATGTTCATATGTTCCGCGCTCTCGAAGTAATAAGTCCTGCCCTGATACTCAACGGTCATGTGGTCTTGTTGCGCTTGTTTCTCATCAACATCGATATCAAAACCGTTTGCCGCGCATGCGATACACTTTGCCATGTTGCACACCTCCTCGTATCTTAATTTCTTGTTACACTTAAATAACAAATTGCTGATTTATCTAAAGGGCGCAGGCAGACCGACACCTTTAAGGTTTAAGGCTAAGCAGGAGGCTCAGCCGGATTTACCTTCTCTCTTTCTTAAGCGCTTCGTCCGGCCCGAAGGGATGCCCGCCGAAGCCCGACTATTTCAAACGTCATAGCGCCTCCTTAGGGCTGAAAATGCCGTCCGATGGGTATGTTGATCTTGTGATTAATTACGGCAATTACAGCAATTACAGCACAGTTACCCGCAAGCGCTGGAGTCTAAACTCGGATTCTGTGTTGAACGGCCTAGTACTCCATCACACGTTTTATGAGTCGTCATTCTGAGTGAAACGAAGAATCTCTAAAGCTTGAGATTGTTCGGTCGTTTTCAACTCCCTCAGAATGACGGATACTAGTCGATGTATCTGTGATGGAGTACTAGAAGGGTATGTTAATTATAAGTTTTAACAAGGACCTGATGGTTGCTCTTTGTCGGCCGTAATATGCATCAATCGGATACTCGACACGAAGATCTGGAGTCGCTTCGAGCCTGAGCAAACGTCATAAAGGAGCTTTAAATGAAGGCTATAGGTTTAATCCGGGGCAAAGACGGCATTCAACTATTCGATGTGTCGAAACCCGCCGTTACATCGTCACGGCAAGTGCTTGTCAGGGTAATCGAAGCCGGTATCGATGGAACGGACCTCGAAACCGTTGCTCGCAACAAGTTCAACATGCCTCGGGGCGAGGATACGATGATAGTCGGTCACGAAGTTATCGGCATCGTCGAGGATATCGGCAGAGAGGTAACGTCTGTTGCTATCGGTGATATAGTCGTTTCGACGGTACGGAGGGGTTGCGGCCTGTGCGCCCCCTGTCTGCATAATCGGAGCGATATGTGTCAAACCGGTTTATACACCGAGCGCGGAATCAAAGGCGCCAACGGTTATTTTACTGAATACTTTGTTGACGACGAGGTCTACATAGTGCGTGTTCCCGAAGGCATCGAAGCGTATGCCGTACTCGCCGAGCCTTTAAGTATCGCCGAGAAGGCGGTAGATGAAATCAAACACTTCCGGTCACGCGCATTTTGGTCGTGCGATTATCCCGACCACAATATCGAGTCCAAAGCTTGGGGCAATTGCAAGGTAGGACTGGTCATAGGAGCGGGCTCGCTGGGATTTCTGTCGACTGCGGTACTTCGTTTGAGTGGCGTACAGACGTTTGTCGCCGAGATAGCCCCGGAGGACTCACTCAAGGTGCGGCTTGTTAAAGAATTAGGAGCGCAATATGTAAACGCCAAGGATAGAAGCGCGGCGGATGTGATAAATGAAACCGGCAATCCGGATATCATCATCGAAACGAGTGGGGTAACAGAACTCGCCCTGAACCTGACGACAGGGCTGGCGAGAAACGGCGTTTGCGTGTTGATCGGCATTCCAAGCGGTTCGCGAGAAGTCTGTCTGAACGGTGATTTTATGGCCCGAACGCTCGTGCTCGAAAACCAGATTGTTTTTGGGAGCGTCAACTCCAGCCGGATTCACTTCACGCGAGCACTCCAAGACCTGCGGAACCTAAAGGAAGAATACGGGACGACCCTGAGTAAGGTCATCCATAAGCGCTATTCGTTGGATGAATGTAGAGAGGCGTTTGCCGGGTATGACACAGACGGAGTAAAGAGCGTCTTTAGTATCTCTGAAGGCGCCGCGCGGATATAAAGCACGACAGAACCTAATCGGGCACTCGAGGGGAAAGATGATATTGCTCGCATACTTCGGCCTCGCGCTATCGATTCTCTTCTTGTCGGCGGCGTGGCCGCCGCACAATGTTTATGTCGCGGATGCCCTGGCGCGCAATGACAGAAGGACGGTCGCCCTCATCGCCCTGGCCGTCCTGGCGGGCGTGAGCCTATCGACCGCGCTCGTCGCGGCGGGCGCCTCTTTAGCTAAGATACCGCTCTCCACTATCGGCGGCATCATTATTTGCATCACCGGCGTTCGAATGCTATTTAGAGGCTCGTATGAGAAGAGGGCCGCCGAAGCAGAAGTGCATGGCAAGTCTAGGCGCGAGGTCATCATCACCGCATTCATACTCGCCCTCACTCCCGGACCTTACGCGATAATAGCCGCTGAAGGAATCGCCAAACAAGACTTCGCGCAAACCGCGATCGTGTTGGTTTGCGACCCGGTCGGAGTGACGGCGGGCGGGATGCTTTTGGCGTACGGAATACGTTTTGTAAAACTACCGCTCAACATCATCGGCGGCATCATTGTCATCCTAATCGGGCTCAAGATGGTCTTCTTCTAACCGGTTTCCGCCTCACTAAAGGGACCTATATCGACCCCGGGCCGTTACCGCCCCTGTGTGAAAAGGTGCTATCATCACATAAGGCCTATTAGCTACATCATAGAGGAGTTCAGTTGGATTTAGAATCACTCGGTTGGAACGCTTTCTTTGAAGCGAGCTTTGCCGACTATGCGGAGCAGGGATATTTAACGGGCAGGGTCTCGGCGGAGCACAAACATATATACAGGGTCTTTACAGAGGACGGCGAAGTGCTGGCGACCGTATCCGGAAAGATGCGCCACGACAGCCGGCGGCGTGCGGCGTTTCCGGCGGTCGGCGATTGGGTCGTGATGCTCCTGCGTGCGGGCGAAGACCGCGCCGTCATCCACGACATCCTTGAGCGGCGGAGCAAGTTTACGCGCCAGGTAGCGGGCAACATGATAGACGTGCAGGTCATAGCCGCCAATATCGATACCGTATTTCTCGTAAACGCCCTCAACGATGACTTTAACCTGAGGCGCATGGAGCGCTATATCACTCTCGCTTGGGAGAGCGGGGCAAAACCCGTGCTCATTCTCAACAAGGCCGACCTCTGCGACAACCTCGATGAAAAGCTGGCCGAAGTCGAGGGTATCGCGATAGGGGTACCGGTTCATGTCGTCAGCGCTATAAAAAAGCAGGGCCTGCAAGCGCTCGACCCATACCTCAAAAAGGGCTCCACCGCGGCGTTGCTCGGCTCTTCGGGAACGGGGAAGTCTACGCTGATCAACACCCTCTTCGGGGAAGAGGTCCAAAAAGTGGCCGAGATACGCGAGAGCGACGGCAAGGGCCGGCACACGACGACATATCGCAGGCTCATCGCTTTGCCCTCCGGCGGCCTGGTCATAGATACGCCGGGTCTGCGCGAGATTCAGCTTTGGGGCACCGACGAGGGCCTAAGCGACGCTTTCGAAGACATAGATGCTTTTGCGGGCGAATGCCGTTTTAACGATTGCAACCACGAGAGCGAACCCGGTTGCGCGGTAAAAAAAGCCATTGAAGACGGAACCCTCGACGCTACCCGCTACGAAAGCTACCTCAAACTCCAGCAAGAGCTGGCGTTTCTCGCCGACAAGAAAGATTACCAGGCGCAAAAAGAGCGATTGGAAAAAAGCTATAGAACTATCTTAAGGGACAAGAACGGCTAGTACTCCATCACACGTTTTATGGGTTGTCATTCTGAGTGAAACGAAGAATCTCTAAAGCTTGAGATTGTTCGGTCGTTTTCAACCCCCTCAGAATGACGGATACCAGTCGATGTATGTGTGGTGGAGTACTAGTTTTGTGTTGATAACAGGTAGAAACCACACGAAAACGGGTATCAATAAGGACAGCGCGATGAGCGATTGCTCTATTGGGGAAGAGCCGAACGGTCTGTATTTGGGCAGGTCGTGTCGGCAATAACAGACTTGGAGGTATGCGATGTCGGAGGGAGTAAATATGGGAATGGCCGTCGGCGTAGACGTTGACGAAGAAGGGTATTTGATCGACTATCATCGATGGGATGAATCTATCGCCCATGCGTTAGCCGAGAAAGAGGGGGTAGGTGAGCTTACGCCCGACAAGATGGAAATCATCAAATTCATGCGCACATATTACGAAAAATACAACTCTTATCCCATCCTGGGTAATGTCTGCAAGAACGTCCATCAAGCCCGGGATTGCGTAAATGAGGAGTTTATCGACCCATTAAAAGCCTGGAGGATTGCGGGCCTGCCGCGTCCGAACGAAGAGGTAATCTCGTATCTTCTGGGCAAGATGTCGTAATTGGCATTTGCATGACCAAGAGTCCACCGAAGTTGAACGATTGAAAGGAGTCGGTCGATGTCGACGGAAGGCCTATTATTCCACAAAGAGCATGGTTGGGTGCGCGTCGCCAACGGCACTGTCGTCGTCGGAATATCGGATTACGCGCAAGACACGCTCGGAGATATCGTCTATCTCGATATCCCGGATGACGGCGATGCGATTGCGGCAGGCGATGTCATCGGCGAGATAGAATCGGTAAAGTCGACATCGGACCTTTACGCCCCGGTAAGCGGAAAGATAATCGAGATAAACCGAAAGCCGGCGGATACGCCGGAGGTGATCAACGGGGACCCGTATGGCGACGGCTGGATGTATAAGGTAGAGCTTAGCGACGCGGCCGAACTCGAGACGCTGATGAACGAAACCGAGTACGCCGAATACGTAAAGGGGCTGTAGGCGTAAAAAAACAAAAATAATTCGTCAAAGTACTGGATTTTTTAAACACTCAAGTTTATCTTTAGATTATAGAGTAAATTAGCCGAACGTCGGTTAGCCCGTAATATTCACACTATTAAACGCAATAATCACCACCAAGCAATCGCGGCTCAATCGAAACAGAGGGCGTTTAGGCAGTCTACGCAGGCTGAAGCATGAATCTAGGAGCGGCCTGGGTTCCGCGCCAAACTCGGACAAACAAAACAAAGAGGGATGTGTCATGGATAAGAAGAACGAGTTAGACCTGAGTAACGTATTAGTTGACATTTCCGAAAAATCAGACGAAGAACTCAGGGAAATCCTGGATCAACTTTGCGGCGAAGAAGAACGAGTTTCGTTTAAGCGACGGGTGCTCCATGGAAAAATCGATATCCTCAAGGCGGAACTCGTCGACAGGATGAAGAGTTCCAGAGAGGGCGGACGAGTCATCTCCGAGGCCGATGTAGACAGGCTGAGCGAGATTCTGGCACGCGGCTTGACGAGTGTTTCTAAAGTAGACGTCTCTGACGAAGACGCGTTTTAATATGCGCGCAACCAGCAGACGCTAAAGAGGTCGCACGGTTAAGCCGGCGATAAATGCGGCCTTAGTCGATTGAGGTGAGGGGAGACGCGGGTGTCAAAATCAAGAATCACCGAGATAATTGAGCAATTCTTTAAAGAAGCGGGCGCGAATATTCAAGAAGACCGTTTGACCGAGTATATCGTGAGCGAGGTCCGTAAAGGCAGAAAGCTCGGCGAGATACTGGAAGACCCGAATATCAAGGGCAGAATAAGCGACGGTCACTTGGCGTACGTCCTGGAACGCAAGGAAGTCTTGCGGGCTTATGAAGACAAGCTTAAAGAGGCTGTTAAGTAAGGCGATTATTACTACGTATATTGAACTTGGTGGGTTAAAATGGAGTGCGGTAAATGCGGCGGCAAAAACGAAAACGGCGATAATGTCTGCCGCCAATGCGGGGAGTTGCTAGTATCCGACGCGGAAAAGACGGTTTCTCTTTCGCGGGCCGATTTAGAGCAGGCCCAGGCGGAAATCGAGTTAGCCGTAGAGGACGAGCCGGTCTTGGTCGTCAAGAAAGGCGCCTATGTCGGGCAGAAGTTCAGCCTGGCGAAGGAAGAGATAACTCTCGGCCGCGACCCCGCCAGCGACATATTTCTGGACGACATTACGATATCGAGGCACCACGCGAAGTTAAAGATGAAGCGTAACCGCGTTACTGTTAGCGATTCCGGAAGCTTGAACGGAACGTATGTCAACCACGAGCGCATCGAAGAGCCGACGGTACTTCATTCAAACGACGAACTCCAAATCGGAAAGTTCCGGCTGGTCTTCATGTCTAGAAAGCATTAGTTGAGACAAACGGAGACGGGACGGACAATAAGATGTCTCCAAGTATAAGAGCACCTATGGAAAATCATGTGACCCAAGCAAGCGATTATTTGGAGGGAGGACAGGCAATGGCGACAAAGAGAGACTATTTAACGATAGGTGAAGTAGTTCAGCAGCTGAAACCGCGCTATCCTGACCTGTCGATCAGCAAGATTCGTTACTATGAAGAAGAGAATCTGATCAAGCCGGAGCGCACGGCGGGTGGATATCGAAAGTTCTCGAAAGATGATGTCCGCCGGCTAGACCTCGCGCTGCGCCTTCAGAAAGAAAAATACATGCCCCTCAACGTTATCAGGCAAAACCTCGATATGATGGATATGGGGCAGGTGACTACCGATATCAGGCAAATCGCGCGTGAGAATAGCGAAGGAGAAATCGGTTCCGAAACCGCGGGGCCCGTCTCGGCCGAGAAGGCCATCAACAGCATTGGTATTTCAGCGGATGTCGCAAAGATGCTCGAGAATTTCGGGATAATCCAGTCGGTTAAAACCTCTGAAGGCAAGAGCTACACATCGGCCGATATACGCCTCATGACCATCGCCAGAGAGATGAACAGATACGGCATCGAGCCGCGGCACCTGCGCATGTACGCGACCCTGGCCGACAAAGAAGCGGCGCTTTTTCAGCAGATATTATTACCGATGATCCGACACAAGAGCGATGATCGCGACCGGCGTATCGCTGAGGTTCTAGAGATATTGAGCGACCTCTCGGCGCAGATGAAATCGTTATTGCTCAAGAAAGAACTCGATGATTATATGAGCGCGGTAAAATAGGCCCGATCGGCATTCGGGTAGCCCATGACCGCAGTCTATCGACTGCTCGTGGGCTTTTTGCGATAGAACCTTAAATGCGGGCGTAAGCTAAGTGAGGGGTCCATGTCTATAGGTAAGGCCGGCGAAGATGTCGCGGTCCATTATCTTAAAGGTAAGGATTACCGCATCATAAAAAGAAACCACCGCTCGAAGTTGGGTGAGATCGATATTATCGCGGTAACCGGTCGTACGCTAGTCTTTTGCGAGGTCAAGACCAGGCTAAACAAGGCGTTCGGCGAGCCTTTCGAAGCGGTAACGGTATCAAAGCAAAGAATTATCAGGAACGTGGCGGAGCTATACTTGGCTACCGCTCGCAGTCTGGCCGAACTCGAGAGCGTGAGATTCGATGTTATCTCCGTGCTGGCGCAAGGAGAAGGCTTTCAAATAACCCACATCGAAGACGCGTTTTAGGGCAAAAAAAAAGAAAATGGGCAGGTGTTAAAAGGGGATCCTTTATGGTCTATCGGGAGCAATAGCCATTAAGGTTTGGGAAAAAGTTTTTAGGCCTGAAGCCTACTGGGGGAGTCGAGCACCTGCCCATTGTCCCAACTATTTAGTTTTCAACTAGTTATCCGATATCACAAGTACCGGTACATCCGTGTTTTTCATAACCGCGTCTACGACACTTCCGAGTGACCGTTTTATTCCTGATTTTTCCGAGTTGCCGATAACAATCAAGTCCGGTCCGTATACCTCGGCATAGTCGGCTATCGTTCTAGCGACTTGCCCTCGGAGCACACGCGTCTCTATTCTTACGTTGTTTTGCTCCGCGTAACGCTTCACAGCATCTAGCAGTTCCGCGCATCGGCCAACTCCCGGCTTACCCTTAAGGTGCTTTTCGGTTTCGAGGTAGGGCGATTCAAGCATTTCGTAGTCGCTTTCGACATAAATCGCTCTTACAGCGGCCCCGAAAAAACCCGCCCAAGCTATCGCTTGCTCGGTTGCCATAATAGATGATTGAGACCCGTCTGTCGCCAATAATATCTTTTTTATATCGATAAATAACTCTTGCACATCCGACGCTTTCGACGTCGCCGTCGATTTGTAAAGATTATCTATCATTTGGCTCCCTTAGAGTCGCATCGCTTTTCGCAACCATTTAGTGAAAAGCTTGACGTTATTAGCGTAATCCAGAAGTTGTGCTCAAAACAGTAAAAGTCGGTAAACGGCACAAAACGAGGTTTAAGTGGAACAACATTTACCGTATCCGGCTCTAACTGCCCTTTATTACAAGGACAGGTATAGTGGATTCTTTGACAACCGCATCCGACACGCTGCCGAGAGCGAGTCGTTTCAAGCCGGTGCGGCCGGTATTTCCAATAATAATAAGATCCGCCTCATAATCGGCGGCCGCCTTGATAATTGTCTTTGGAACGTTGCCCTTTACTATCTCGATGTTGTAGTTGATCTTGTTTTTGTCCGCGTATATTTTCGCAATGGAGACACCCGCCGTGCTTTGGCGTATTTCCTTGGGGGTCTCCAACATGACGATGTTGCGGGAATAGTCGTGCTCATCCTCGCTAGTGTCTACGAAGATTATTTTTAAGGCCGCGTTAAAGACCTTAGCCAGGGCAATCGCATACTTAGTAGCCATTATGGCGGGGACCGAGCCGTCAGTCGCCAACAACAACCGCTTCATCTTGAAATTCACTTTACTAAAATCGCTTAGCGCTCGAACTTTGTCTTGTCTACCCATCGTCCTTTGCTTTCCGCATAATCGAGTTTTAAACAGCTTATCAAAACCCGCACGAAACGCGCAACATTTGGGCGACAATCCGCGTGTTCGGGCCTAGGAACAATGTGGCCGGAGGTACCGAGAAATGATTTGAAAACTATTCCTAAAAAGACTGAGGGCCACCAGTCGGTGGCCGCATAGGCTTTTCTACGCTTTACTCAGTCGCTTAGGGATGCAATAACTATTTAATCGGTAGATGCGAGCGGAAACTTTACGCCTTTCGCGTAAGGAGCGCATAACCGTCTAGTCTCTTTCGTCGTCGCGGAGTAATCCCGCGTTTTCGGCTCCGGCTTCGGTCGGGTCTCCTTTGTGTTCGAAGTCGACCTGCTCCTGTATAAAGCTCATCAGCGTTTCCAGGCTCGCTTTGTCTATTTGAATATATTCGATTCCTACGAGCAAATCCCTAACGTTGGCGTTGAAGGAAGTGATGTGGATAATTTCTCCAACAGCCTCGAAAGAACCGCGGCGATCGAGATGCATGACAAGGTTTACATGCGTGCCCACGGTTAGCGCTCTCGATGCCTTGACAATCAAGCCGTTGCGCGATAGCCATGGGCCGCGACTAGGCAGAGCAATATATTCTGTAAAACCGTGCCCTAAGCGATGTATAATATATTTGTTAAACGATATCGGTGAATTTTTCGGTGCCGGGCAATCGGCGCAACGCACGACGCAACAAGACGACAGCCGTAATGAGCGGGAACCGGTACCAATTAAAGGATGCGCATGGGTAAAAAGGATGTTCGGGCCATAAAGGATGTTCGGGCCATTACAAAGGGCGGCAAAAAAAAGGATACCGCGCACACCCGGAAGCGCGGTCTCAGCATGGCGCTCGGGGCGATTTTTCTAGTTTGCGGCTTAGCGATTCTAGGGACGTTGCTGTACCCAAGAGTATATGTCGCGGTCGGCCCCGCGCCGGCGATAAACAAGATCGTTCTAGAGCAGGGGCATTTCTGGGTCGTCATACCGAAAATCAGGGTCGACTCTCCGGTGCTGCCTGTGGTCACGGAGGATTCCTTGAGGCGAGGCGTCGCGCATGTCCCGGAGAGCGGGTTTCCCGGCGAGGGTAAGAACGTCATTATCGTCGGGCACAATTATGACCCCGCAAACTGGGTGCCTCAGACCACCTTTGGCCTTCTCGGCGAGTTGGAAGACGGCGACGAGGTTCTCGTCGCATATCGCGGCCGCGTTTACGCGTATATTGTAAAAACCAAAGAGACCTTTGGAGCGGAGGACCCGGAATTATACGCTCCTACCGACGATGAGCGATTGACCTTATTGACTTGTGAAAACTACGAGTCCGAGACGGAGCGTCTAAAGGTCGTCGCCCTGCCGAAATAGTGTTGCGGCGACAAGCCGTCCCCAAATCGTGACCGGTGCCGCCCGGATATCGGATACGCACCCGCTTTCTTCACTACTCCGAGACGCCCTTTAATTTCCGCCGCGAGCCATTGCATTGGGCGCGTGCAAACGCTATTATACGTAATAGCGCAAACGCACTATTGGCGGCGGATATCTAAACACATGGAGGGACTCGTGCCGGCTAAGGTACTTTCAGCAACGGTCGTGGGTATGAGTGCCGTGCCGGTTGAGGTAGAGGTAGACGCTTCGCTCGGGCTGCCGAGAGTAAGCATAGTCGGCCTTGCCGACACGGCGGTCCAGGAGTCGAAAGAGCGGGTTCGCAGCGGCATCGAAAACTCCGAGTTCGAGTTTCCCTTGAAACGAATCGTCGTCAACATGGCCCCGGCGGATATCCGAAAAGAAGGCCCGGTCTTCGACCTTCCGATAGCGTTAGGAGTACTTGCCGTTACCGGACAGGTGCCGGCCGAGCGCTTTGGGGATTATTTGCTCGCCGGCGAGTTGTCGCTTACCGGCGAGATAAGGCGGATAAACGGGGCGCTGCTATTGGCTATTTGCGCTAAGGCGCAGGGAAAACGGGGCGTGGTGTTGCCCGCACAGAGCGCGCGCGAAGCCTCCATTATCGATGGGATAGATATTCTCCCGGTCGCCAACCTCAACCAGGTCGTCGACTTCTTTGCCGGCAAGGCACCCATAGAGCCGGTGAGTTACCGGGCAGAGAGGTCGGATGCGGGTGAGTTCGAGCCGGATTTTGCGGATGTTAAAGGGCAGGAGCACATAAAGAGGGCGCTAGAGGTCGCCGCGGCGGGTGGGCACAACATCCTTCTTATCGGCCCTCCGGGTTCCGGTAAGACGATGTTGGCGTCACGCCTGCCCTCGATTTTGCCCTCGCTCAGCCTCGACGAAGCTATCGACGTGACCAAAGTATATTCGGTAGCGGGCATGCTCGGCCCCGAGCAGTCGCTGATAACGACGCGGCCGTTTCGCGAACCGCACCACACGATAAGCCATGCGGGCCTCATCGGCGGCGGCAGTTATCCAAGGCCGGGCGAGGTCTCGCTATCGCACAACGGCATCTTGTTTCTCGACGAGTTCCCCGAGTTCGCTAAGGGTGTCCTCCAGGTGTTGCGCCAGCCTTTGGAGGAGGGCAAAGTGACGATTTCGCGGGCGTCGGGCTCGCTCACCTACCCGGCGCGATTTACGCTAGTCGCCGCGATGAACCCGTGCCCGTGCGGGCACCTGGGAGATCGGGTGAAGCAATGCATTTGCGGACCGCACCGGGTTCAGCAGTACCGCGGGCGTATCTCGGGGCCGCTTCTCGATAGGATAGACATTCACATCGAGGTTCCCCGCCTCAGCAAGGACGAACTCATGCGCTCGCCCGATGGGGAGGCCTCCTCGACCATAAAACGCCGCATCGATTCGGCCCGCAATGCGCAGAGCGAGCGCTTAAAGACCATAAACGGCAACGGACGGTTGCTCGTGACCAATTCGCACATGAAGGCGAGAGAAGTCAAAAAGTTTTGCGTCTTAACCTCCGAAGCGACCTCTTTTCTGGAAACATCGGTCGATAAGTTGGGCTTGAGCGGAAGGGCGTTCGAGCGTGTCTTGAAGGTCTCGCGCACCATAGCCGACCTCTCCGTGAGCGAGCGGATTGAAATCGAGCATATCGCCGAAGCGGTTCAATATCGCGCGCTGGACAGAGAGTATATATGATGGGAAGCAGCACGTATTATCAGCGCGTTGTCGCGCTACCGCCGTCCAAGGGGGTCGGCTTATGCGATTAGAGACGTATGACGGCATGCCCGATGGAGGCGACAAAAAGTATTGGTTGGGCATAAAGCTGGTGCCGGCTTTTCGCAACCGCCAATATATCTTGGCTAAGAAGGCCGGCGGTCCCCGGGCGCTCTGGGATTGCGACCATATGGCACTGAGCGCTCTCGGACTCGCCGATAAAGATGTAGCCGAGACGGTCGCTTTGCGCGCGGCTATCGACTTAGACGCGGAATTAGAGAAACTTCGTGCTCTAGGTATCGCCGTCATGACCGACGAAGACGAAGGTTTTCCGCGACTTCTTCTCGATGCGCCTTGGCGCCCGAAGGCGTTTTTCATCAAAGGCGCGCTGCCCGCCTGCGATGCCTCGATAGCTATCGTCGGCTCGAGGCATGCGACCCTTCGGGGGAAGGCTTTCGCCATGGAGTTGGCTTCGGCGCTAGCCGCCGCCGGCGTGCTCGTCGTCTCCGGCGGGGCGCGCGGCATCGATACGGCCGCGCATACCGGCGCGCTCGAGGCGGGCGGGCTTACGGCGGCGGTGCTCGGGTGCGGGCTCGACCTCGTCTATCCGCCGGAGAACCGGAACCTCTTTGCGCGGATAGGGGAGCGCGCCGCTCTAATCTCAGAATACCCGCTGGGGACGGAGCCGTTTCCGCGCAATTTTCCGGCGCGAAACCGTATTGTCGCAGGCATGTGCAACGGCGTCGTTGTGGTCGAGGCGGGCCTGAAAAGCGGCGCCCTTATTACCGCCGACTTTGCTCTCGAGTACGGGCGCGATGTCTTCGCGGCGCCCGGTTACAGTAAGAGCCCGATGAGTAAAGGGACTAACGCGCTAATCAAGCAAGGGGCGCACCTGATAGAGTCCGCGCAGGATGTGTTGGATGCGCTGAGTTTAACGGGCATAACGCTCGACCGGGGTGAACCCCTCGAAAGGCTCTCCGGTCCCGAAAAAGACTTTCTTACACAGCTCGGCTGGGAGCCCAAGCGCTTCGATGAGGTCACGCGCGGTATTCCGGTCGATAACGCTACGGCTTCGGTTCTACTTTTAACGCTGGAGATATCCGGGTTTATCAGGCGCGATATCGACGGTTGCTATCTGCGCATAAAATAGTTTTCGCCCGCCGCGACCGCTCTCTGTCGCCAACACGATAAACAATTCGGCGACGATGTTGAGCGGCAGCCCTATCGGATATCTTTACGCTCCGCGCGAAAGGCCGCTACTTTGAACGAGTCAACGCGTAAACCCTGCCAAAACACCGCCGCCGCATGCGACTGAGCGCGCGGAAATAGCTTACTCGTTTGCCGGGTACGGGTTTATAGCTAATATACGCATGAATTCACTGACAATGGCCTCGCTAAATAGTATAATGGCGATGTTATGTCGCAATGATGTAAGATCGAAGTTGGCATGTGTAACGATGAATATAATGACAAAATTGAAGAAGGTGGCTGCAGGGGATGCCCGTAACTCTAGCTGAAATCAAAGAAGACTCTTATGTGAAAGCGTATATCACGCAGGCGGACAAACACATGGAAGCCATCGGCTTCACGGAACACGGATTCCGCCACGCCGAACTCGTCTCCAATATCTCCATGAATGTCTTGCGCAGGCTGCATTTCCCGGACCGTGAAGCCGAACTGGCCGGGATGGCCGGTTATTTGCACGATATCGGGAACGCGATAGGGCGTAGCTTCCACGCGGTCTCGGCCGCGATGCTCGCGCAGTCGGTACTGATACGTCTCGGCATGTCTCCCGAGGAGATGATGGTTGTCATGAACGCTATCGGCAACCACGAGGAAGATTATGGAATGGCGACGAGCACGATAAGCGCGGCGATTATTCTTGGCGATAAGACCGATGTTCATCGCAGCAGGGTTCGCACACCGGACCCGTTGACGCGCGACATCCACGACCGGGTCAACCTCGCCGCTCAGCGCTCGTTTTTGCGGGTCGATAACGACCGCAAGCTGATCGAGCTGGAAATAGATATCGATACCACTATCAGCCAGGTGATGGAGTATTTTGAGATATTCCTATCGCGTATGGTAATATGCCGTAGGGCGGCCGAATTTCTAGGATGCGAGTTCGGTCTGGTTATAAACGGAGTAAAACTTCTGTAGGGGGGAAAGGAATTGACTGACAAGCAAAAGCACCTGTTATCCCTCGGTCTAGTGCTGATCATGATTGGGCTTTCTATCGTAATGATATTTCCGATCGAAAAATCGGCTAAACTCGGCCTTGACCTGAGGGGCGGCCTGCAAGTTACTTACGAGGCGAAGGACTCGCCTGAAGTCAAGGTAACGGAAGAACGGATGGAGCAGGCGGAATTCGTACTCAACCAGCGCGTCAACGCGCTCGGTGTCGCCGAACCCGAGATTCAGCGGGAAGGCGCGCGCAACATCGTCGTTCAGCTCCCGGGAGTAAAAGACCCGGAGCGGGCGAAAGAGATTCTTGGAAAAGCCGCCGTTCTCGAGTTCGCAATCGTTCAGGACGCGTATGCCGCAATCAACGACATGGCCGAGTTGAACAAGCAGAAGCTTGAAGGCAAGCCCGTGCTGGGTCCGGTAGAATTGACCGGCGACACAATCAGCAGCGCGCAAGCGACTTTCGGTGGGGAAATCGGCGCCCAGCCGATAGTCAATATGACCTTCAACAACGAGGGCGCTGTGAAGTTCGGCCAAATCACCGCGAACAATGTCGACAAGCGACTCGCCATAGTCCTCGATGACCAGATAATCACGGCTCCCAATATTAGGGGCGCCATCCCGGACGGAAAAGCCGTCATCGAGGGTATCGGCTCGATAGATGAGGCGAAAGAGATCGCTATCGTCTTAAATAGCGGCTCCATCCCAGTGACCCTCGAAATCCTCGAGTATCGCCGGGTCGGCGCCACGCTCGGTGCCGAAGCGCTGCGGGCGGGTGTTATCGCCGGCATCGCGGGCTATTTGTTTGTCGCGTTATATCTGCTCTTCTACTATCAGGGCCTCGGTCTTATTACGTGGTTGGGCATTACGACCTACGCGATATTATTCTGGGGAGTCGTCGCCGCGATGGGGCAGTTTTATGGTTGGACGCTAACGCTCCCCGGTATCGCCGGCCTTATCTTAAGCCTGGGCATAGCGGCCGACTCTAAAATAATCATCTTCGAGCGCATAAAGGAAGAGGTGCGCGAAGGAAAGACCTTTAGGACGGCGGCGGACAGCGGGTTCTGGCACGGCTTCAAGACGAGTCTCGACGCCGATTTGGTGACGATGCTCGTAATGTTCGTGGTCTTCTTAGTGGGTGTGAGCCAGATTCGCGGCTTCGCGCTCGCGCTCATCATCGGCTTGGCCCTAGATATCGTTTTGATGCTCTTATTTACGAGGCCGACGCTTGGTTTGCTGGCTCAGATATGGCCGATCAAGAGTCCGAACCTCCTTGTCAGAGTCGGGAAGGTGAGGCAAAATGCTTAATCTCGATATCTTAGGCAAGAAGAATGTGTGGTTTGCGATATCCGGAGTAGTGCTTGCGTTGAGCCTCATCGGAATGCTGGTAATAGGGTTCAACTATAGTATCGATTTCAAAGGCGGAAGCTCCTCGGATGTCAAGTTCGAAAAGGCCGCGTCGGTCGAGGAGATCCGCTCGGTACTTAAAGAGCAGGGACTGGGTGAGAGCAAGATTCAGCCTATAGAGAACATCGTCGGCACCGACGCGGGCGCGCTTACCTCGACAACGAAGGGTTCGATGATGCTCTTACGCACGACGGAACTATCGACCGAGCAGGAGGCCGAGCTTTTCAAGGCGCTCGACGCGAAATTCGGTGTTGTCGACCGGCAAACGAAGACGGTCGACGCGAGTTGGGGAGCGCTAATTACCGAGCGCGCGGTGTACGCGTTTGTCGCCGCGTTAATCCTGCTCTTGGTCTTTATCACGGTGCGCTACGAGTTCAAGATGTCGGTAGCGGCGATTCTCGCGCTCTTCCACGACATAATCATAACGGCCGGAGTATACGCGCTTGTCGGGCGTGAGGTGAACCCGAACATGATAGCGGCGCTCATAACTATCCTGGGCTACTCGCTCTATGACACGATTGTCGTCTTCCATAGAATCAAGGAGAACTCCCCCGGCATAGTTCGCACGACCTATGAGGCGATGGCGAACAAGTCGATCAATCAGGTCTTCATGAGGTCGGTAAACACCTCGTTGACGACGCTTCTGCCGATTGTAGCGATCATGCTCTTCGGTGGCGAGACTTTGAAAGATTTCGCGTTCGCGCTGATGGTGGGGACAATCGTCGGTGCGTACTCATCGATATTCTTCGCCGCGCCGATCTTCGTCGTCTGGAAGGAGGCGGAGCCGTATTACCGCAACTTGAAAAACAAATACGGCAAGGACGCCATAGCACGGGCTTCAACGTCGTAGGTACGAAACGCCCTGGAAGCGCAAGCGTAAAATACGCCGTCTAATACTAAAATAGAAGGCCCGCGAGCACATCGCGGGCCTTTAACGATTCCGTGAATTGCGGAAAACCAGGCCTACAGCTAACCTCTGAGCATCGGAGCGACCGTGACTATTTTATCGCGCGTCCCTACCACTACGACCAGGTCTCCCGCATGAACATCGGTGTCTCCATGCGGGTTCGATATCATCTCGCCATCTCTGCGGATGGCGAGAACAGAGACCCCGTAGCTCTTTCTCATCGCGATATCGCCGAGAGTCTTCCCATTGACGATGGAGTTTTCGCCTATGCGAAAGGTCCTTATCTGAATATCGGGCAGGTGGAGTTTGAAATCGGAGAACGACGTCGTCCGCTTAGAGAGGCTTCTAAACATCTCATAACTGCCGGCGCGAACATCGTCGACGAACTCCTCTATCTCGTCGGCGGGTACCAGATATTTCTTAAGAACGCGCGTGAAAATCTCGACCGAGGTCTCAAACTCTTCCGGAATCACCTCGTCGGCGCCGATTTCATGGAGCGGCTCGAGTTCGAGCACATACCTCGTTCTCACGATAATATAAGCTTTCGGGCTAAGGCGCCGGACAATCTCGGTAATGCGCCTGGTAGCCGCCGGGTCGGAGATTGCGATGACTACGACGCGCGCGTCTTGTATATCGACTTGCTCCAGGACCGCCTCGTGTGTAGCGTCGCCATAAATAATAGGCTCACCTTGCTTTCGCTCGGCCCTTACCGCCTCGGCGTTCATTTCGATTATGTAGTAGGGGATATTCGCGGCGGCGGCCGCGCGCGCTACGTTTCTGCCGTTAAAACCGAAGCCGACAATAACGAGATGTTCCGCCTTGGACTCGGCTTTTTTGTAGACGGTCGGGCTGAAGCCGAACTTGATTCTATCGGGCATAGGCAGCGCCGCCACAAAATCCGCTGCACGCGGTGATACCGCTATCATAACCGGTGTCAGCGCCATCGTCATGATAGATACGGCGAGAAAGAGCTGATAGGTATCGCCCGCGAGCAAGCCGTAGGTTGTGCCGGTACCCGCCAGCACAAACGCGAACTCGCCGACCTGGCCGAGCGCGAATCCGGAGAGAATCGCGGTTCTTATGGGTAGCCCCAATAGCGCGACCGAAAAGCTTGCGATAACGGCCTTGAGCAGCAGTACGCCTAACGTGATGAAAGCGATGAAGAGCGGTTGAGCGAGGATGACCTCGGCATCGAGGAGCATGCCGATAGAAATAAAGAAGAAGCTCGTAAAGATATCCTTAAACGGCAGGATGTTGCCGAGTGCCTGATGGCTATATTCGGATTCGGATATGATAAGGCCCGCCAGGAACGCTCCGAGAGCGAGCGAAAGCCCCACGCTCGATGTAAGCCACGCCACCGCGAGGCCGAGAACCATGATGCCGAAGAGAAAGAGTTCGCGGTCGCGGGTGCGCGCGATTTGGTATAAGAGATACGGCGCGAGCCACCGGGCGCTCACTATAACCAGCGCGATTATCGCTATACCCTTACCCAGAAGTATTAAGAGCGACGCCCAGACATCATCCTGGGCGCCGGCGAGTAGCGGTGTAAAGAGAATCATCGGCACGATGATTATATCCTGGAAGATAAGAATTCCGAGCGCGGTTCGCCCATGCGGGCTGTCTATCTCGGCCCTCTCTTGGATGAGCTTCATAACGATAGCGGTACTGCTGAGCGAGAGCAGAAAGCCGATGAAGACCGATTGGCCGAAGGGCCGCCCCAATTGCGCGGCAATCCCGAAACCGGCCAAGAACGTTAGGACTACCTGGAGCGAGCCGCCCAAGAGCACCGATTTCTTGATTTGGAGCAGATGCTTGAACGAGAATTCCAAGCCGATAGTGAAGAGCAGAAGGACGACGCCGATTTCAGCCAGACTCTCGACGTCATGATCGGCGCTGATGATTCCGAATACATGGGGGCCGGCGAGTATGCCGGTGACCAGAAAGCCGACTATCGTCGGGATGCGAAGCCGATGGCAGAAGAAGATTATAATTATAGCCAGCGCGAATACAGCGACGATGTCCTGCAAGAATGCTAGTTCCACAAGCGCTATCCTCCAAATGGTCTAAAACATTGAAACAAAAGGCGACGCGGGATTATAAATCATGGTTACGCGTAGGGCCGACGTTTATAATCTACCATATTTGCCTGGGAATAGCATAAAAAGATAAGCCCCGGTATGGCGGGCAGGCCCTCATAACATCATGCGCGTTGTCTATTAAGGGCCCCGGTTATCTGCTAAAATCTTGTATACTGGGGGCGATATTTTGGCGAGAATCCGAAGTCTCATAAACAAAGTAAAACGATATAATCCGGGCGCCGATATCGATGCGATACGCAAGGCATACAATCTTGCCCGCAAACTCCATGTAGACCAATACAGGAAGTCGGGTGAGGACTTTGTCTCGCACCCGGTCGAGGTCGCCGATATCCTCGCCGATTTAGGTATGGATACTACGACTATTTTGGCGGCGCTCCTCCACGATGTCGTCGAGGATACGAGCATCTCCCTGGACGACCTGCGAGACGAGGTAAGCGAGGACGTCGTCGCCCTCATCGACGGCGTCACCAAGCTCGGCAAAATCGAATTTCGAAGCCGCGAGGAAGAGCAGGCGGAGAACTTACGAAAAATGTTCATCGCCATGGCCAAAGACATAAGGGTAATCATCATCAAGCTGGCCGACCGGCTCCATAATATGCGCACCATCCGCCACCTGGATTTGCCCAAACAGCAGCTGAAAGCGGAGGAGACCCTCGAAATTTACGCGCCGCTCGCGCACCGGCTCGGCATCATGTCCCTCAAATGGGAACTCGAAGACCTCTCTTTTCAGGCGTTAGAGACAAAGATGTACGATAAAATACAGAACATGGTCGCCGAGCGCCGTTCCGAGCGCGAAGAGTACCTTAGAAATGTCATAAAGGCGCTCGACCGCGAACTCAAAGCCGTCCATATCGAAGCGGAGATAAGCGGGCGCCCCAAGCATTTTTACAGCATCTACGAGAAGATGGTCAAGAAGGGGCGAGATTTCAGCGAGATTTACGACCTTTCGGCCGTTCGCGTACTCGTCGATTCGATAAAAGACTGCTACGGCGCGCTCGGTATAATCCACGCGATGTGGAAGCCGGTGCCGGGGCGTTTTAAAGATTTTGTGGCGATGCCCAAGTTCAACATGTACCAGTCGCTCCACACGACTGTCGTCGGCCCGATGGGAAAGCCTCTCGAAATACAGATACGCACCTACCAGATGCACCGCACCGCCGAATACGGAATCGCGGCGCACTGGCATTATAAAGAAGGCGGAAAAGAGGATAAGTTCGACGAGCGCCTCATCTGGTTGCGCCAGATGCTTGAATGGCAAAGTGAGCTGAACGACCCGCGCGATTTTATGGAGTCGCTCAAGATAGACCTCTTCCAGGACGAGGTCTATGTCTTTACGCCAAAAGGCGACGTCATAAACCTGCCGGCCGGCTCGACCCCGCTGGATTTCGCGTACACCATCCACACCGACGTGGGGCATAGGTGTATCGGGGCTAAAGTAAACAACCAGATAGTCACGCTCGAATATAAGCTGAAGACAGGGGACTTCGTCGAAATCTTGACCTCCAAGACGACCTCGGGCCCGAGCAAAGACTGGCTCAAGATAGTAAAAAGCTCGCGCGCCAGGAACAAGATTCGCCAATGGTTCACCAAAGAGAACCGCGAGGAGAGCGAAGATGCGGGTCGCGATATGCTCCAGAAAGAGCTGCGCAAAATAGAGACAGGGATGAAATCGCCGATGACCGTTAAGGTGCTCGAAGCGGTCGTCAAAGAACTCAACTTCACGAGGATTGAAGATGTCTACGCGAGCATCGGGGCTGGTAAAACCTCTGCCAAGCAGGTCGTGGGTCGGATTGCCGACGCAATCGCCAAAAGCAAAGACGGCGAAAGGGCGGAGGCCGATTACGGGATTGAAGAGCTTCAACTCGAAATTACCCAGAAACGCAAACCGCGTCGGGTAAGCCGTTCGGGTGTCATCGTCAAAGGCCTCGACGACGTCCTCGTGCGGGTCGCGCACTGCTGCAACCCGGTACCCGGCGACGACATCATGGGCTTTGTGACCAGGGGCAGGGGTGTCTCGGTTCACAGAAGCGATTGCTCCAACGCCAAACAGTTAAAACAGACCGCGCCGGATAGGCTGATAGAGGTCTCCTGGGATGAGCGCAGGCCATCCGCGTTCCAGGTAGAGGTGGAAATCGAGGCGCTCGACAGGCCGAAACTCTTACGCGACGTCAGCACGGTCTTGGGCGACGCGGGAGTCAACATTCTTTCGGCGGCGGTCACGACTAACAGGGAACACATCGCGGTTCTGCGGTTCGTCTTCGAGATTGGCGACATCAGCCACCTCCAGACGATAATCGGTAATGTGCGAAAGGTGCCGGCGGTCTATGAGGTCTATCGTGTAGAGCCGAATACGCCGCGCCGCCAGAAAATCGTAGCGAAGTCGGGCGATGAGGGCGGCGGGAAGCGCTAGCCTGCGGCGGCTGCGCCCGGGGCGCGAAAAACGGCGGCGCGGAGAGAGCCGCGCTTCAAAAGATAGATAAGGGAGACAAAATGTATCTTGAGACACTTGTTGTAGGCGATATCGACGCGAATTGCTATATAGTGGCGGCGGAATCGGGAGGAGAGACGATTGTCATAGACCCCGGCGGCAACGCCCAGATGATTCTCGACACGATTGCCGCGCAGGACCTGACCGTAAAATATATCATCCTCACCCATGCCCACTGGGACCACTATGCGGCGGCCGCGGAACTAGCCCGCGAGACCGGTGCGCGGATTGGAATACACGCGCTCGACCGGGACGCGATAACCGACCCGAAACTTAGCCTTGCTTATATCTTCGGAGACGTCGTAAATGTCGACCCGGCGACCGTGATCGAACTCGATGACGGTCAACGCATCAAATTCGGAGACCACGAGGCCGAAGTGTTGCACACACCGGGTCACAGCCCGGGGAGCATCACCATACGCGTCGACGACCACCTTTTCACCGGGGACCTCTTGTTTCAGCGCTCAATCGGCAGGACGGACTTTCCTGGCGGTTCGCATGAAGGACTGTTAAAATCTGTGAGGGAGCGGATTTTTATCTATCCCGACCAAGTCAAGGTCTATCCCGGACACGGCCCGGCGACGAGTGTCGGCGCCGAAAAACGAGAGAACCCGTATTTCGATTGAGGCACACGCATAATGTGACGCGCGTAAACGACTCGTATTATCCAATCGACAAGGTGGATGGACGCGCGCCCGACATTGTCTTTTAAGGAGGCAAAGAGCTTGCAATTTAAAGTACCGAAAGGGACAACCGACATCGTTCCCGATGTAGCCGTAAAATGGCAATATCTTGAGCGCAAAGCGGTCGAGTTGTTCGAGAAGTACGGATACAAACCAATAATCACGCCGATTTTTGAGCATACCGAAGTCTTTACGCGCGGCATAGGCTCGTCGACCGATATCGTTCAAAAAGAGATGTATACCTTCGAGGACAAGGGCAAACGGAGTCTCACGCTGCGCCCCGAGGGGACGGCCCCGGTCATACGGTCGTATGTCGAGCAAAATATGAACCAGCTCCCGCAGCCGGTCAAGCTCTATTACACCGGACCGATGTTTCGCTATGAACGCCCGCAAGCAGGGCGGTTTCGCCAGTTTTGGCAGATAGGCGTCGAAGCTATCGGCTCCGACGACCCGGCACTCGATGCCGAGTCGATTCTGCTTCTTGTAAACTACTTCAAAGCGGTAGGGCTGAAAGAGCTGACACTCTATATCAATAGCATGGGCTGCGAAAACGACCGCCCGCAATATATCGAGACGCTCAAGGCATACGCTGAAGCGAAGCGCGAAAGTCTCTGCAACGACTGTGTAAAACGCGTCGACCTCAACCCGTTGCGCCTCTTCGATTGCAAGAACGAGACATGCCAAGCAGTTATGTCGGATGCGCCGAAATTAATCGACCATCTCTGCGAAAGCTGCCGCAACCACTTCGACGAGGTAAAACACTATCTTGAGATGCAATGCGTCAACTACGTAATCAAACCCGAGCTGGTGCGCGGCCTAGATTATTACACCAAAACGACCTTCGAAATCGTTAGCCCGCTGCTCGGAGCGCAGAACGCGATAGGCGGGGGCGGCAGATATAACAAGCTCGTCGAGGAGTTCGGCGGTCCGTCGACACCGGGAATCGGTTTCGCGCTCGGCACCGAGCGGCTCGCGCTCGCCGTCGAAAAAGAGGGCGCCTTCGATGTTGACGAAAATACGACCGAGGTCTTTATAGCGGTGGCCGACCCGGCGGCGAAACACGCCGCGGTCAACATACTATATGAACTCCGGGCAAACGATATAAGCGCGGATATCGACTATATGGACAGAAGCCTCAAAGCCCAGCTCAAGGCGGCAAATCGCCGGGGCGTCAGGTATTTTGTTTTTCTAGGCTCGCGCGAGCTTGAGGCGGGCGCCGTTGTGGTAAAGGATATGGAGGACGGCGCGCAGGTAGAGGTAAAACTAAACGAACTGGTCGAACACCTCACCGGCCTCGTCGGCGCAGCCAATTAACGCACCGGCAATCGAGCCGTTGTCGAATATTCAAGAACGCGAGTAAGGTAAGTCACTTTAAACTGGAGCGATATTAATGGAGAGTCTGGCAAAGTATGCGACGAGGACGCACGCGTGCGGCGTTCTTAAGAAAGACGATGTCGGGGCGGCTGTCGTGCTGGCCGGTTGGGCACAGACGAGGCGCGACCACGGAGGGCTGATATTTCTCGACATACGCGACCGCTCGGGGGTTGTCCAGGTCGTCATCGACCCGAGCATGGCATGCGCGTTTGAAGAAGCGCGGAAGGTACGGAGCGAGTATGTCGTGTCGGTCAACGGCAAGGTGCGGGTGAGACCCGAGGGGACGATAAACCCGGGGCTCGCGACCGGAGAGGTTGAGGTCGAGGCCGACAATATCGAAATCCTCAATAAATCGAAGACGCCTCCGTTTGAAATCGACAGCGACGCGCCGAGCGATGAAAGCTTGCGCCTACGCTATCGCTACGTGGATTTGCGCCGCTCGGAGATGCAGGACAACCTCATCATGCGCCACAACATAGTCAAAACCGTCCGCAATTACCTCGATGAGAACGGCTTTATCGAGGTGGAGACACCCATGCTCACCAAGAGCACACCGGAGGGCGCACGCGACTTCCTTGTGCCGAGCCGTATGCAACCGCACCATTTCTACGCGTTGCCGCAGTCGCCGCAGCTCTTCAAACAGGTGCTCATGGTAGCCGGTATCGAGCGCTACTTCCAGTTCGCCCGCGCTTTTCGCGACGAGGATCTGCGCGCCGATAGGCAGCCCGAGCACACCCAAATCGATATGGAGATGTCGTTTATGGACGTCGAAGGCGTCATCGCGCTAATCGAGGGCATGCTAAAAGAGGTCTTCTCGCTGATCGGCGTCGATATCGGCGAGCCCATCATGCGGATGCCCTTCGACGAGGCCATCGCCAAATACGGCAGCGACAAGCCCGACTTGCGCTTCGGGATGGAGATACGGGATGTCAGCGATATAGCGGGCGGCGTCGATTTCAAGGTCTTCGCCGACGCGGTCAAGAACGGCGGGGCGGTGCGCGGCATCTGCGCGCCGGGCTGCGCGACTTATTCACGCGGCCAAATCGAGGAATTGACCGAATACGCGGTCGAGCACGGGGCGAAAGGCTTGGCCTGGGTCGCTATCGAGGCCGAGGGGAACATCCGCTCACCGATTGCGAAGTTCTTCTCCGAAGAGCAGCTCGAATCGATTCTAACGCGCCTCCACGCCAAGCCCGGCGACCTCTGCATGTTCGCCGCGGACACGCCGGTCAAAGCCTCGACGGTCCTCGGGGCGCTCAGGCTGCGCTTAGGCAGCGAACTCGGTTTGATCGACCCCGATGATTTCAAATTCATGTGGCTGGTCGATTGTCCGCTCTTCGAGTGGGACGAGACGAACGGGCGACTAAGCTCGAACCACCACCCGTTTACGATGCCGAAAAAAGAGCACATTCCGCTCCTCGATTCCGAGCCGCTAAAGGTCCACTCTTACGCTTATGATATTATTATCAACGGCGTCGAGGTGGGAGGAGGAAGCCTTAGAATCTACGACGAGGAGTTGCAGGAGAAGATATTCGGCCTGCTCGGACTAGATATCGAAGACGCGCGCGAGAAGTTCGGGTTCTTGCTGGAGGCGTTCCAATACGGCGCGCCGCCCCATGGCGGCCTGGCGATAGGCCTCGATAGGCTGGTGGCGACGCTGATGAAGAAGAAGACCATTCGAGAGGTCATCGCTTTCCCGAAGACGCAGACGGGCTCGTGCCTCATGACGGGCGCGCCCGACACCGTTACCGACCCGCAGCTCAGGGAATTGCACATCAAGCTAAATTAGACGATATTTATTGACACAATGCGCGAGCGCTGTGATAAAATAGATATAGAGAATCTGGCTCTGCCTTGTACGTGGAACGTAGTGTATATTTGAGCCAACACTATTACATAGGGAGATTAACTCTGCCGGCGGCACAAACGCCCTCTTGATTAGGGACTTGTAAAGCGGACAGGCAATCACCCACCTGCGTGCGCGCGGGCTTCAATATGTATTTCGGGAAGCGGCAAGGCGGAGCTCCTAATAACGATAACTTATTAAACACCGGGTTTAGGCCTGGTGTTTTTGTTTTGGTCCGCAATTCCACAATAGTCCGCGAAGTCGTTGCTGTTTAATATTTTTGCCCGGTTGTATTTGGAGAGACGCTGATTTACGAATATAAAGTATTTCTACCATACGCCGATAACTTCTACACTGTACTATTATGCTGCGGAAACGAGTCTTAGGCGTCTAAGGTATTTATTATGGCTAAAGAGTTCACGCAAGATGCAAGAAAGAAGATACGGTTAATCGCAGGTATAGCCGGTCTGGTTTATCTTGGTGCGCTAGCAACTCACGTTATTCTTGTTTCACCACGACTTTCGTTTACTACCGGGAATCCGCTGACCGATACGGTCGTCAATATTATCTACTCTATACCGATTACAATGACGCTTTTGGCCTGTCTGTGGGCCGCAAAAAACAGCGATTCCTATAAAAAGTTGTGGCGTTTGATGTCAATCGGTATGTTTCTCTGGCTCTCTGGAATCGTTTGCATGCAAGCGTATATGCTAGCCCCCGGCTATTCGGGGATACCCTCACCTTCATTGGCAGACTTGTTCGGTGTTGCTTATGTGCCGATAATGTTCGGCGTAATACTGAGTATGGCAAGAATACGACGACCATTCGATCGTGCAAAAAAGCAATTCTTCGCGAATACGACCCTGGCTCTGTTGGCAATGTTCATGTTGGGCTATGAGCTTATAATATTGCGGTTATGGTACGAGGTAACGAACACGAGCTTCATGGAGCGCTTATTTATTATTGCATACCCTACGCTCGACTTTATGATTCTGGCAGCACTAGTATTCGCGTCTCACAAACTCTTAGAGAATCATATTGAAGGATTTGCCGTGCTCCTAATAGCCGCATTCGGCGTGAGCATTTTAGCCGATATCCCGGCTTTCATATTAGGCTACCAGACCAATCTAATATCAATGATAATCATTAGAATAACGGCAATACTCATTGCCTTTGCGGCGATTGACGAGGTAACCGGGGCTTTCATTGGGAAGAAAGAGCGCTGTATGAAAAAAAAGAGCGACATTGTTAGTGAACAAGCGCGGCGCGCACAGCCTGTATTCACGACTATCCTGCCGTTCATTGCGACTATGACAATTCCGATAGCATGGCTTCTCCATTTTAAAAATGGCTACGCGGGTGGGCTGCCGTTATTGTTTGCCGTTTCTACCATAATCATTCTTATGGCGGTCTATCGCAATCATAAGCTTGCTCTCGATAATGCCGCGCTCTTCGCCAAGAGTATGAGAGACCGCTTAACCGGCCTCAACAACCATAGGTACTTCCATGAAGCGCTCGACCGTGCTGTGGCCAAAGCCAAGAGATTGAATCAAAATGTATCACTATTGATCATCGATATAGACGAGTTTTCAAAAATCAACAACGCTTATGGGCATGCTCGTGGGGATGCGTTATTAACGTTGATTGGAAAGACAATTTTAGCAAACACACGCGAAGACGACGAAGCGTGTAGGCTTAATGGGGATGAATTTGGGGTAATATTGCCGAACACAAGTGGGGTCGAGGCCATGATTATAGCGGAAGCTACTCGAGAAGCGGTCTATAAAAAACTTAGCACGGACTTCGATATAGCCGAAATAACTGTTTCGATTGGCTTGAGCACTTATCCGAAGTTTGCCAAAAACAAAAAAGAACTGTTACAAACCGCAGAGGGTGCTCTCTATTGGTGTAAGCTGCATGGAAAAAACAAGATAACGGCATATGATGCCAGAACGGTTAAGGCTTTGAGTCCGGGAGAGCGGGCGAAAAAAGCTGAAGAGGTTGCTTTAGTCGATATGGTTTCGAGTCTAGCGAGAGCAGTCGATGCAAGAGACCCTTATACCCGTCAGCACTCGATAGGTGTGAGCAAGTTGGCAACTCGGCTAGCAAGGAATATGAGGCTCGGTAAGGATACTGTCAACAGAATTCGAATGGCCGGCTTGTTGCATGACGTAGGTAAAATAGGGATACCGGATTCCATCTTAAACAAGCCTAGTAGATTAACCGACGAAGAGATGTATACTATCGAGAGCCACCCTATTATGAGTGCCCAGATAATTCAGTCGACAAGCCTGACAGAGATGGTTGGAATCGTCAGAGCCCATCATGAGCGCTGGGATGGTCAAGGGTATCCAGATGGCCTGAAGGCCGAGGAGATTCCATTAGAAGCAAGAATTCTCGCAGTTGCGGATACATTTGACGCGATGACCACAGACAGACCGTACAGGAAAGCGCTCTCTATTGAGGATGCTCTAGCGGAAATCGCTAGATGTTCTGGAACTCAGTTCGACCCCAATATCGCTAAAGTATTCCTGCAGTTATTTCCAGACAAAAAGAGTCAAGCCTCTGAGAGTAAATATGCGGTAGCAAAAGCCGTGAGTTCCTAATCGTATTTTATGTGCCGTCACAACACGCCGACAAATTTCTCGATTGCAGGCTTCCGATGGCGATACTCGCAGATGCACCTAAAATAGACTCAAAAATTCTAAGCTTATAATGTCGACCTTAATGCCGTTGCGTCTATGTCAGGCTCGGTGAGGCTAAGGAAGACCATGGATAAGCCAATAACTCTGGGTTGCACAGACAAGCCGCATTCTATGTTGAAATAGGATAGCCCGATATGCGGAAAGCGATTTTCTGATCACGCAAGCCGCATTGCATTGGAAGTAGTTTTAGTGTGATTTAGGATAGGCAGGCAAGCAAGAGATTAAAAGTTTTAAAAATAGTACGGTAACCGCGAGCATTGGGACTTTAGGGCTAGCTATACTGGGATTTATTCACGGAGAAGCGTTGATTATAGCCTCAGTGATACTGCTAGACCCCTTTTGGTCATTTATAATACTGGCTGCAACAATTACGCTGCTCGCGAATACGATTATCTTTACGCTCGACACTAAGACAAAGTTTCGTTTTGTCGAAAGACTTCGGGAAACAGTGCTATATAGGCAGGAGCGTCTTAGTATGCCGGTGCAAAAGGTGATTCGAATTAGCAAAACAACAGGCATCCTGACGTCTGCAGTCATCTTAGGCGCGTTGCCGACAGCCTTTCTTATACATGCGCTCGGCTACAAGCGGCCGTTTAACTATCTTGTTGCAACACTAAGCAGCGTACTCTTTGTGGCGGTGTGGGTGTCGGTTTACAGTGGTATCCTGTTCGGCTTGGAGCGAATTATTTCCCATATTTAACTACAGTTTTCACTAAGAAAGCTACTGTATTATTATTGAACGGTCAATCGGCATGTTAGTATAAGTCATAGAGTGCATTGATGGTGACAACAAGAACATTCGACTCAAGAAACCGCCTACACACAAAAGCTTTATGATTTTCGATGGAGTGGATTCCCCTAGTAAACGATTGGAGTAATTATGGATTGGGGCAATGAATTATTTCGCAGAAATATCGGCATGTTCACAGCCGAACAGCAGATGAAGTTGAAAAACTCGAGCGTCGCAATAGCGGGTCTCGGCGGTGTCGGCGGCATAACTGCTGAGAGGCTTGCAAGGTTAGGAATCGGCACGTTGCACATAAGCGACCCTGACCATTTTGAGCCTAGCAATTCAAACCGGCAAGCCTTAAGTAATATTGAAACATACGGTAAGAATAAAGCGGAGATCTTCGAAGTAGAACTCTTGAAAATTAACCCGCAGCTAAATATTGAGACATGGTCTGAAGGCGTGACCAAGAACAACGTCATGTCTTTTGTCGATGTCGATATAGCGATAAACGCTATAGAGTATAATCTGTTGCAATACTCGGTTGATTTACATAGTGCTGCACGAGATGCAGGGAAGACTGTGTTGGCTGGCCAAGCTCTGGGATATGGTGCCACAGTCTTCGTTTTTGAACCCGATGGCGTCACTTTTCACGAGTATATCGGTCTGCCGATAAATGCCAGTGAAACTGAAATAAAGGATTTCGTCGTGCCTGCCGATAAGTTCTGTCCACAAATTCCCCAATATGTGGAGGCTCAACTCGTCGATAAAATCGTCAAACAAGAAGTTCACATACCTGCAATAAGTCTTGGTTGTATGGCTGCCGCATCATTATTGCTCATGGCCGTAATATCGAAAATCCTTAAGATAAAGGAATTACCTGCGGTGCCGGCGTACCTGACCGTCGATTTTTTCGAACTCTTCTAAACTGCAAGCATGCTAAAGATGAGTGTTTTTTATTGAAATAATTGACGCCGGACAGAAAATCCTATAAGCGCAAGCAGGCATTCGTTTTAGTGCTAAAAGTTCTGCCGATTTATCTCACAGGGAGCCTTCTTTCCGCTCGCCCGATTCTGTTTTCTTTGTTTGGCAGACATTCGACTGCGTATATATGCATTCTGCTATGTGATGATTTTGTCCTGCGATTGTTGAAATTATTAATCATACCAAAGAACTATTAATCTGCATATTCATATGTGATAAATTAGTATAGACTAGTTTTTTAAGCGCCAACATGCAGGACTTACGCATACTATGGTCATAATAACTATATTAAAATGCGAACAGCTCACTATAAATCCAACTTTGCATCGTATTGGTCGATGAAATTCACCGCTGCTTTTGAACCAGAACATCGTACGATTATAAAACAAATATTCTTAACTTGAACTCAATTCGGTCGACAAGAAATTCTTGTTTGAACCAGAAGGGATGACTGAATAAGACATAGGTTAGCCATAAAGAGAAGCTTCGACGTTTTCATAGCGTCATGGCTTTATGTGGTCGTTCTAGTTTATGAAGTGAAAAAACATATAGGCCACATATCCGAGTGTGAAATGACAAAGAGTGACATTATGATCAAGAAAACCAAAAGACGGGCAAGCAGGCCGCTTATGTTTAATGAGTCAGCCTTCATCGTTAGGATGATCAATACTGAAAACCCCATTGATGTACTGAGGTATCAGGAACTACGTTATCGGTTGCGAGTGGAGAAATATCAATGGGCGGAGGCTCCAGAATCGGGTAAGAAACTGGAGTATGATAAGTATGACCCATTCTCCATACCCTTCGGTGTTTTTACGGAAGACGGCGAGCTTCAAGCCTGCAGTCGGCTGATTCTGCCATCCGACAAAGCTGGTTTGCAGATATTTAATGAATTTAGGGATGACCTATATCCGGATTTTATCCCCGCATGGAAATCGGCTAGCAGTGCCGAGGTATCGTCGCTCCTCGTGAGTGATAGTTTTAGGCATCCGCATAGAAACAGCTATCCTGTCGCTCAGTGGCTATATAAGGCTATGGGGCAGTGGAGCATTTCGAACAGGGTTAGGTATTGGTATGCTGTTGCTGAAAAGAGATTTCTACGGGCATTAGGATTCCAAGGCTTTCCCTTTAAGATAATCGGCGAAGGCAAGCACTATAAGGGTGCGTTAACATATCCAGCCGTATTAGACCTCGAACAAGCTTACGCGAATCTTATGAAGCGCGAAGGCGATGTTTATAAGTGGTTCTTGGAAGGCCTTGATTTCAGAGGGAAGGGCGACCCGCCGAAGATACTCTAAATCATATTTTGACGAGAATTATAAGCAAAGTTTGTCTTAATCGCTTCCATGCCTGGGCATCTTTTCTATAAGATGTAACTGTGATGCCGAATCACATTTAGCGCAGCGTTAATTATAGGAGTGTTCCTGTGAAAATTCTCTTAATTCAACCCAAGAAACCCGCTGAAGCTATCGGTGGTGAAGAAGCTGCAGTTTTTGAGCCCATTGAACTCGGGTATGTTGCTGCCGGCGTTATGGACGATCACGACGTCAAAATCCTCGACATGCGCATCGATGATAATTTTGACACAACTCTTAACAGTTTTCAGCCGGATATTATAGGAATAACTTCTTTAACAGTCCATGTTAATACTGTTAAAGAGCTTTTTAAAAAGATTAAAGCTTTTAACCACAAAATCTTTACAGTGGTGGGAGGCCATCATGCAACCATTCTGCCGGAAGACTTTATGGTGCCATCTGTAGATATGGTCGTCATAGGTGAAGGCGTTTTTGCATTTAGAGAATTGGTATCGCGACTAGAGCAGGGAAAAAACGTTGAAGGAATTCCAGGAACAGCATATAGTGCTGACGGCAAGATTATTATAAACAGGAAGGATGGCTTTGATGACCTAGACTCCTTTCCTTTCCCTGATAGAAGCCTTACGAGAGCATACAGAAGCAGCTATTTCACTGAATGGTTGAGGCCGCTTGCCTCTATTCGAACCTCAAAAGGGTGCAAGTTCAGATGCAAATATTGTGCGCAATGGAAAATAGCGAACGGTCAGTACCTGACAAGGAAACCGGAGTGTATTGTAGAAGAGCTTAGTAAAATAGAAGAGGATTGTATCTTCTTTGCCGATGATGAATCCCTGCTTGATGTAGACAGAATGATGATACTGGCCGACCTTATTAAGAAAGAGGGACTTAAGAAACGCTATTGTCTTTACGGAAGAAGCGATACTATTACAAAACATCCGGATTTAATCGAAACATGGAAAGATATTGGGCTAGAGCGAGTGTGTGTGGGCCTAGAATTCTTCCGTGACAAAGACCTTAAATCTATGCGAAAGGGCGCGTCAATAAAGACAAACGTTGATGCAATAAATGTACTTAAATCTCTGGATGTGGAAATCAACCCATGCTTTATAGTTAGACAGGATTTCGACAAGGCTGATTTTGGAGAATTCAGAAACTACTGCCTTGGTCTCAAGCTTAACCTTTTCACGTTTACTGTCTTGACTCCTCTGCCTGGTACGGATTTTTATGAGGAAGTGAAAGAGCAGCTTGTAATTGAGAACTATGATTATTACGATTTTATCCATACTCTGCTACCCACAAAATTGCCGGTAGATGAGTTCTATCAAGAGTTTGTAGCGCTTTACACAAAGACCGTATTACTTCCAGATAAACTTAGGTTGCTGAGAAAGTATCCACTGCGCAACCTTCGTCCTTACTTCAAAAGAAACGCGAGTCTCATAAACCAGGTAAGAAATGTTCACAGGGACTACATGGATTAACCTCGGACCTCGGACGGACTCGTCCTGAGACTAGCATCGGGATAACTCTAATTGCATTTCGTCAAAACCATGTTTAATGCGCTGCTCTATAGACAAGCCAAACGTGGCAGCCCGAGGTTCGCTATTACTACATCCCATAGTAATTAGTGATCGGCTGTGTTATATTTTATTCATATGGCTCTTTCTGTAGGCAATAAGCATACGTCAATGAATAGTTCTTTCTGTAGGCGATAAGCATACGTCAATGCGGCGAAAGTGGTCGCATGTCCGGTTTTAGGAGGATGTACGTGAACAAGAAGTTTCTGCTGATTCTCATTGTGATGACGGCCGTTTTAACTGCTGTCCCTACGGTTGCCTTGGCGGCACCTGTTCCCGAGGAACTGCACTTATCACTTTGGCCCGAGTATGACACTAACCAGGTCCTCTTTTTGCAGGGGATTCGATTTCCCGAAAACACCCCACTGCCCATCGAAGTCAAGATGGCCGTTCCAAAAGACATGAAGGTGCTTTGGGTCGGTGAGCTTTTAGGCGGCGAGGCCTCCGATGATATCCAGGCAATGCACAAGACCAATCCTAAGGACGACTACGATGAGGTCGTCTTTACGCTGACCAAGAGCCGCATTGGCCAACTCGAAGCGCAATGGGTGGGCTTGAAGTTCGACGGCAATGCAAGAGAACTCAATTTTGAATGGATTCAGCGATATGAGGCACAGCGCGTTTCTTTTAACTTAAGGGTTCCCACACAGATGTCGGATCTCAAAATGTCGCCTCCCGCAAGCACGCCCACAGAGTCGACCAAAGGCGGCGAGTTTATCTCCGTAGCCCCGATGATCCTCGCGGTAGGTCAAAAGCAGAATTTTGAAATTAAGTATCAGCGGAGTTCCAATGTGCCGTCGGTATCCGAGCTACCCGCTCAGCAGCAGCCGGGGGTTTCGGGAAAGACATCGACGACGACGAGCGCCGCGATAGCCGTCATTGTTTTCGCCGCGATCGCGGTCGCTATGCTTACCGTGTATAAGATGCACAATGGGCAACCGGTCACGGAAGACGGGCCACAACCACAGAGGCCGTCCGCGCGCAAAAAGCCGGCGCAGGACAGGGAAGGGGAACGCCCCGGCGAATCGACCGATGACGATGAGCGAGGCGCTTTCTTTGATTAGCACATCCCAGCCAAAGCTTTTGTGGTTTAAGCACGCTTGCTCATGGATATATAGATAGAGGTTTTGTCTCTAACTTTACCCACAAAAACCAAGCTCCGTTGAGTCCACTCGGGATGCGATTGAGAAATCGTAGCGCTAATGGAGCCGTTTGATTTCGTTTGAAATAACCATAGGCATGAACTGGAGGTTTTGTATGTCGGAAAACAAAGATGTCTACACTACCGGATTTGGCGCGCCTGTCGACGATGACCAGAACAGCAGAACCGCGGGGAGCCCGGGACCGGTGCTTATGCACGATGTCCACCTGCTCGAAAAACTGGGGCACTTCAACCGGGAGCGCATCCCCGAGCGAGTCGTCCACGCCAAAGGGGCGGGCGCGCACGGATATTTCGAGGTGACCGCGGACGTCACCAAGTATACTAAGGCGAAATTTCTCTCCGAGGTCGGCAAGAAGACCGATGTCTTCATCCGTTTCTCCACAGTCGGCGGGGAGAAGGGTTCGGCCGACGCCGAACGCGACCCGCGCGGCTTCGCGCTCAAGTTCTATACCGAAGAGGGCAACTACGACATGACCGGCAACAACACACCGGTATTCTTCATCCGCGACCCGCTGAAGTTTCCCGACTTCATACACACGCAAAAACGCAATCCTGAAACAAACCTAAAAGACGCCGACATGTTTTGGGATTTTCTGTCGCTTACGCCCGAGTCGATACACCAAGTAACGATTCTCTTTTCCGACCGGGGAACTCCGCGGACATATCGAAATATGAACGGCTACAGCAGCCACACCTATAAGTGGTACAACGAAAAGGGGGAGCACTATTGGGTGAAGTACCACTTCAAGACCGAGCAACACATCAAGAACTTCGCCCGCGACGACGCCACCAGAATGAAGGGTGAAGACCCCGACCACGCGACCCGCGACCTCTTCGATGCGATTGCGCGCGGTGACTTTCCGTCTTGGAGGCTGGAGATGCAGATTATGACGCCGGAGCAGGCGAAGGAGTACCGCTTCGACCCGTTCGATGTGACGAAGGTCTGGTTTCACGCGGACTTTCCTCCGATAACGATAGGGCGCATGGTGCTCGACAAAAACCCGCGAAACTACTTCGCCGAAGTGGAGCAGTCGGCTTTTTCACCAGCCAACTTCGTTCCGGGGATCGCGGCATCTCCCGATAAGATGCTCCAGGGAAGGTTGTTCGCGTATCATGATACGCACCTTCATCGACTCGGGCCGAACTATCATCTGTTGCCGATAAACAGCCCCAAAGCGACGAAGGTCAACTATTACCAGCGGGACGGGGCTATGAACTTCAGCGATAACGGCGGCGGGGCGCCGAATTACTACCCCAACAGCTTCGGCGGGCCGGAACCGCAGCCGAGCGCGGCCGAGCCGCCGTTCGAGGTCGAGGGGACCGCCGACCGTCACCCATATACGCATCCCAACGACGATTTCTTCCAGGCCGGAGAGCTTTACAGGCGCGTTATGACCGACGAAGACCGGACGAACCTGGTCGGCAATATCACGACGCACCTGGTCAATGCGGAAAAACGTATCCAGTTGCGCCAGAGCGCCGTCTTCTACAAGGCCGACCCGGAATACGGCAGCCGTGTGGCCGAAGGATTAGGCTTGGATGCCAAAGAGGTGGAAGAGTTAGCCGCGATGTCGCTCGAAGAGAGGGCGAAAGCGACTGCCGGCTAACGCACTCTATCGAAAAGCGTTTTGATGAGAGCCGTAACTGAATGACCATCATGGTCGGGCCGACCCGCAAAACGGGCCGGCGGCGTAATAGGTGAAACGTAGAGGGCGCATACAGCCGGCACCGGTTGTATGCGCCCTTGTTTGGTAGCCGCTAATGCCCACAAGTCCAAAGCGCTCGAATTACTCTCGGAACTGGGCGTATACCATATATTACCAGCCATTACCTGCGCGAATAAACCCCGCTAAGCGCTAAAGTATCCCACATGCTCGCCGATATAAAAGGAAGTCACGAACGAAAGCCGACAAAATTACAAGGAGATATCGGTGAAAAAGATTCTTTCCATCACCGCAATCGCTCTAGTCGTCACCGTAGCAACATTCTTAGTCTACCAATTTATGTTTATACAACGTCCGGCTCGAGTGCTGGCCGAAATCGGCGAAGCCGTGGGAGCCGTACGGAGCGGCGAGGCGAATTTCTCGCTCGTCGTTTACGCCGACGGTATTCGCGTTTTAGACGAATCCGGCTCGGCTAAGTGGTCCGGCAAGCCCGAAGATGTCGCCGGTTTTATCGACGCCAAATCGAACGACACGTTAGGGCCGGACGACCGGGCCTTCTTCGACGTCACGGTAAAAACACCCGAGCGGCAGAGAACGGTGCTCAAAACGCAAATCGGCGATACGGTCTATTTAAAAGACGCGAATTCGGGTGAGAAGTGGATAAAGTATCCGCAAAACGAGGTCATCGAAGCGGCTACCGAGTTTCCGGGGTGGCGCTACGCCAACGCGCTCTTAAAGGCCACCGACTATCTTGAGGATTACAAAGACGCCAAGGAGCTGACGAGGGTCACCGTCGACGAGCGAAAGCTGACCCAGGTGCGCCTGGGGCTTAAACGCAAAGAATGGCTCGCGGCGCTCGCGTCTAAAACCTTGAACGATTCCGAATACGGACTCGAAGACGCCGCAGTCGAATCACTGGTCTGGATAGACCCGGCTACTTCGCTTCCGGTCAAGACCGAGGTCAAGCTGACGATAACCAAGGCGCAAAACGTATCCTGCGTCTTTACAATGGACTACACGGGCTTCAATCAGAACCATCAGATTACGGCGCCCCCCGCGGATCAGGTCTTTACCGAGGAAGAATTTGCGCGGTTCAGTGACTTCGCGCGAGACCTCGCCGACGCCGAGCGCAACGTCGAGCACCGCGCTTATGGCAAGGCGCTTACAACGTTGACACGGCTCGAGCGGAACGAGCCGAACAACGTCCGTGTTTTAGAGCTTATGGCGATAGCGTACCTTGGCGCGCGCGATGCGCGCGAGGCCGCGCTATATATCGAAAAAGTGTTGAGCTACAACACCAATTCCTCCGACGCCTACCGGGTCAAGAGCGACTTACGCTTGAGGGAAGCGAACGCGCTGAAGAGCGATATAGTGCGCAGGGCCGTCTCGGAGGTCGAATCCACGGCTACATTTGTCGCAAGACCCGATGTCGACTGGACCGACGAGGTAGCCTTCGAGCGGCCGACGGTCTTAAGCGAAGCGACCTATCAGGATGCCGTCGCCTTATTATCAGAGGACTACCGGGAAGAACTCGACTCTCTCAACCCGATGTTCTGGGAGGCCCTTAGACACGCTCTCAAAGCGACAAGGTTGAACCCGCTCTCGGCCGATGCCCGGATTTCGCTCGGCTGCGCGTACTTGGAGCTTGGCAACGAGGCAAGCGCCGCGGATTCATTCGAAAGAGCGATTGAGATCAAGCCGGCACTCACAGAATCCGATTTTATGCGCGGTCTTATGTACTATGCGCGAGCGAATCCCGTTAAGGGCGCGCGTCTTATTAAGAAGGCCGCGTACGCGGATGTCGATGGACGATACGAAGAGGTCGCCAAGGCTTTGTTTAGGCATATCAGCGAGGGCAAGATACCAGAGACTCCAGAGGATATTCTACGGGGCTTGGCGAGTTCATCGAGCGTTCAACGATTGGACACGGCGCTTGCCGACCAGGGCAGGCCGATATTATTGATGTTCTTCAGCGACGACTGCGCTGTTTCGCGGGAGATCGCCGATGACATAAATGCCATAAAAGACCGGTACGCGAGCGATATCGAGTTTATCGCCGTCGACATAGATAGCGGCGAAGCCGACATCACTCGGCTCTTGGCGACCTATAAGTTCCAGGTCACACCGGCGCTGTTTATGATGAGCGCGTCCGGGCAGAGGCTTCACGAGCACGACGGTTACATCGATACTAAAGTATTGGAGCAGTGGATTAAAAATGCTATTCCCAGGCAATAACAACGTGCACGTATCAAACAGTAGCCAGTACCATGAAACTGTCATAGTGCGGCGAAACGCTTCGTCTAGACAGTCGACGCTTGTGACAAACCGGGAAAAATGTATCATCTGCCCGGTAGACTTCCGGCTTTGCGAATTCGGGCCGTGCCGTTACAGTTGGCCTTCGAGGTCGTTGAGTTGACGTTGTCGACTACGGCACATGGGTAATGACCGGCGCTGCGGACTAAAAAGTCCACAGGGTCGGTTCTGTTTTTATGCCATAAGTTTTGTGGAATGAAAAGCCTGCATATGATAGAATTTCATTCGAAGGTGGTACATGCGTCGTGCGTTAGCTTGGTGCCGCCCGTTAATGTCATATCGGCAATCGGGCACAGGGATTTTGAAACGCATGATTTATTTCGCGTAGCCCCGCGCTCGTAGCAGCTCAGGGCTTTAGCCCTGATAATCGAATATGCGTGACCGCTATCAGCTATAAAGGGCTTAAGCTACGATCAATTTAAATCCCTGGGGCATATAAATCCGGGAAAAGTGTTAGATTATCGGCGCTGTGGATATAAGTATTGATGTAAGCCTAAAAGCGCTCATCCTTTTAGAGGGCGCTAAACCACCCGTACGAGCCCGGCTCGTCAGCAAGCCAATCAGACCTAAGCCGTTCGCGATGACTTAACGAATACGCATGAATGCCGCATGCCAAGGTTAGAGTGCGGTCTGGGTTTTGATGAAAGGCGAATGTCGCTCAAAATCGGGGCGCATTCTATTATTTGAGGTGATAAGCGAAGATGACGATTATCGACAGGGTAGAGATGAATGTCCCGGCGCGCAGGGAATACGCGCGACTCATACGGTTAGCCGTAGCCGGAATCGCAAGCCGCATGAATTTCACGGTCGATTCGCTGGAGGACCTTAAGATGGCCATCGACGAAGCGTACGTTATCGCGTTGGACGACCCTGTGCAAGAGGTCTTCAACGTCGCATTCAATATTCACCCGGACCGTTTGGAGATACTCGTACCCGGCCTGGGCAGCGCCGAGGCCCTCGGGGATGAACTCTTACAGAAATTCGGGTTTTCGATTCTTAACTCGGTCATGGACAAAGTCGAATGGACGCGTGTGGACGAGAGATCGAGAAATTTACTTATGGTTAAGTACGTAGTTTAGGCTAAGGGTGCGAAGCGATCCAAGAGGTCTCGCGTGGATGGCTAAAGCTCGGCTTAGGCGGCGCATACGTCTATTTTATCGAGGAGGCGCGGTAGTTTTGGCCAGCCCGCAGGAGAGAAGAACACGTAAAAACAATAAAGCTTTAGCCTGGGATAAAACCCATACGTTAGAGCTGTTCATTGAGTATGGAAAGAGCAAATCACCCGAGGTCAGGGATGAACTCGTGTCGATGTATATAAATCTCGTCGAGTATTTGGCGAGGCGTTTCAAAAACCGGGGTGAGCCGGTAGAGGATTTGATACAGGTCGGTACTATCGGCCTGATAAAGGCGATCGACAGGTTCGATGTGGAACGGGCGGTCGAGTTTACGACGTATGCTACACCGACCATCGTAGGGGAGATCAAGCGCTACTTTAGAGATAAGGGATGGGCGGTCAAGGTACCCCGGCGCCTTCAAGAACTAAATCTTCTGGTCACACATGCCGTAAACGCGCTGACCCAAGATTTAAGGAGGTCGCCGACGGTAGCCGAAATCGCGGCGCACCTCAACGTCACCTCCGAGCAAGTAATCGAAGCGATGGAAACGAGCGAGGTCTATAGTTTTGTCTCTCTCGACCGGGATTTGTCTTCTGATACCGATGATAGTTTTTCGCTTTTAGAGTATATTGGTGAAGACGATAAAGAACTCATCGGCATCGAGGATAGAACGTGCCTGGCTGACGCGCTCAAGGAATTGAGCAGGCAAGAGCAAAGAATACTCTACCTGCGTTTCTTTCGCGGTTTGACCCAGACGGAGATAGCGCAACAGCTCGGTATATCACAGATGCACGTTTCTAGACTTCTCAGGCGCACGCTTGAGGTCTTAAGGGAGAAAATGCTGCGTGACCGGGAGGCGTAGTTGAAAACCGAAAACGGGCTTGAACGTGTTAAGAGCGTGGGAATAGTCGCGTGGGCATGTGTCGGCGTGATAATCACGATAGGGGTCGCGCTCTACGTATTGAGCAGTCTGCGTGCGGTAATAATGCCGTTTTTGTACGCCATGGCAATCGTCTATATATTGCGCCCGGTCGTCAACTACCTCGACGACAAGGGTATGCCCCGAATCATCGCTCTTCTTCTCACATATCTTGGAATCCTCGTCGCGCTCACGCTTTCGAGCATGTATGTCGGACCCATTCTCTACAGGGAGAGCAATAGCCTTATCTCGAAAATCCCCGAATATATAGCCAACGTCGGCCTCTATATAAACGATTTTATAGCGAGCCATCACTACTTTAAGGGCTCGGGGGTGACTCGTTTCATCATCGGCGTGCAGGATTCGATAACATCGTTCGCGCGGCGTGCGGCGCTATATGTGCCGACTTTTACAGTCAGCCTGTTCGGAGGCGTGCTCAACCTTATCCTCGCCCCGATAATCGCATTCTATGTTCTCAAAGACTTCAGCGTCTTGCGTACGACGATAAACGAGATGATCCCCGAAAGACACCGCGCCGAGGGGATGGAGATAATAAGGAAAATCGATTGTATCGTCGGCGGTTTTCTCAAAGGGCAGGCGATGGTCGCGCTTATCGTCGGTCTCTTGTCCGGTGTCGGTTTGTGGGTAATCGGCGTCGATTACGCGATACTTCTCGGGTTCATCATCGGTTTCTTCAATATTCTCCCGTATTTGGGTCCGATCATAGGGGGTGCCCCGGCGGTGCTCATCGCTCTGGGAACCTCCTGGCAACTGGCGCTTATCACGGTTCTCGTCCTCATCGCGATCCAGCAGTTCGACAGCACCGTCATATCCCCCAGGATAATGAGCCGGCAGGTAAATCTTCATCCGGTGGTCGTAATTTTCGCGATTTTGGCCGGAGGCACGCTCTTCGGGTTCATCGGGATGCTGATTGCCATACCGATTGCCGCAGTCGGCAAAGCGCTCTACCTCCACTTCCGGGAACGCGACAGCGCACCGGGCGCCGAGGAGTCGGCCGCGTGTCCGGTGGATTCTAAGACATAAGTTTGGCAAAAGCGGCGCTAAATAGCCTATAATGATATGGAGAAAAAATCCCGCAATCGTTACATTGCCTTTGAAGGGTGACATAAATTATGAAGTCGGACGAAATAAGAAAGAAGTTTTTAGCCTTTTTCGAGAGTAAGGGACACAAGGTCTTGCCGAGTTCGTCGTTGGTCCCCGATGACCCCACCCTGCTGCTTACGGCGGCGGGGATGGTCCAGTTCAAACCGGTCTTTCTCGACGAGAAGAAGGTCGACTATACCCGGGCCGCGACGGTCCAGAAATGCCTGCGCACGACCGATATCGAAAACGTCGGTAAAACGGCGCGCCACCTGACCTTCTTTGAGATGCTCGGCAACTTCTCGTTCGGGGACTACTTCAAGAAGGAAGCCATAAGGTGGGGATGGGAATTTGTCACCGAGCAATTGAAGCTGCCGGTGGAGAACTTGTACGTCACAGTCTACCAGGACGACGACGAGGCTTTCATGATATGGCGCGACGAAATGGGCCTCGCCGAGGAGCGCATTTTCAGGATGGGCGATGAGGACAATTTCTGGTCGGCCGGGGCGACCGGCCCGTGCGGGCCTTGCTCGGAGATTATGTATGACCTCGGCCCGGATTGCGGGTGCGCGGACGGGTGCTGCAGTGTCGGTTGTGACTGCGACCGTTACCTGGAGATATGGAATCTTGTCTTCATGGAGTATAACCGGGATGGCGAGGGGAACCTCCATCCGCTTCCGAAGAAGAATATCGATACCGGAGCCGGGCTCGAACGCATCGCGCGAGTCCTCCAAAATACGAAGACCAATTTCGAGACCGATCTGCTCAAGGCGATTGTCGACAAGGTCGTCAAGCTGACCGGTGTCGCTTACGGGGCATCCCCGCAAACGGACATCTCTCTCAAGGTAATCGTCGACCATGGCAGGGCGTTGACCTTTATGGTAAACGACGGGGTGTTGCCCTCGAACGAGGGGCGCGGTTATGTCTTGCGAAGGCTTCTTAGAAGGGCAATCTTGCATGCGCGCTTGCTCGGATTAGAGGCTCCCTTTATCGAGCGGGTAGTCGATACGGTGGTGGAGACGATGAAGAACGCCTACCCCGAGCTGTCGGATAACGCCGCTTTCATACGCCGCATCGCCGGCCATGAAGAAGTGCGGTTTATGGAGACGCTGAAGCAGGGGCTAAACATGCTCGAACAAGCGATCGAGCCGGCGCAACGCTCAAACGCGGCGCTTAGCGGAGATTTTGTTTTCAGGCTTTACGACACTTTCGGTTTCCCGCTCGAGTTGACGGTAGAGATAGCGGAAGAGCATAACATATCGGTCGACAAGGAGACCTTTGTCCGGTTGATGAAAGAGCAGCGGGAGCGTGCCAGGGCGTCCTGGGCGGGAGAAAAAGAGGCGGTCGACCGCGAAGTCTACGAAGAGGTCAAAGAGGAATTCGGCAAGACCGAGTTTCTCGGGTACGAGGTCGACGAGGCGCGGGCTGTGATTAAAGCGATAATCAAGCGCAATGTGGTCGTCACCGAGGCGTCCGAAGGCGACGAAGTAGAGATAGTCCTTGACCGAACGCCGTTCTATGCCGAGAAGGGCGGCCAGGTCGGCGACGAAGGGTTTATAGACACCGGTACGGGCGAAGTGACCATCACCGATGCGCGGGAACCCGTAGAGGGCGTCGTTGTCCACGTCGGGAAAGTGACCAGGGGAAAGATAAGCATAGACGAGGCGGTCCGGCTCGAGGTCGGACTCGAACGGCGCCTATCGATAAAGAGAAACCATACCGCGACGCACTTGCTCCAGTGGGCTCTTCGCCTGGTGCTGGGGGAGCATGTCAAGCAAGCGGGCTCACTCGTCGAGCCGGAACGGCTCCGCTTCGACCTGACGCATTTCTCCGCGATCACCAGGGAGCAGCTTCGCAAAGTAGAAGAACTGGTGAACGCCAAGATTTTTGAGAACCACCCGGTGCGGGCGTTTGTCACATCGTACGACTTCGCGCGCGAGAGCGGCGCAACGGCGCTCTTCGACAAGGAATACGGCGATTTTGTCCGCTTGCTGGAGGTCGGTAATTTCAGCCGGGAACTTTGCGGCGGAACCCATGTCGGCAACACGAGCGAGATAGGTTTATTTAAGATAACGAGCGAGGGAAGCGTCGGCGCCAACACGCGCCGTATCGAGGCGGTAACCAACGGCGCCGCCCTACGTTACCTTCACAATGAGGAGAACGAACTCTATGAGGTCGCGAGCATCCTCAAGACCGACCCCGGCAACGTAGCGGAGAAGGTCGGCATGCTTGTCAAGACGATTAGAGAGCAAGCCCAGCAGTTGGAGTCGGCTAAGATGCGCTCGGCGGGAGAGCGGATAACTGAGATTATCTCGCGGGCCAGACTAATCGAGGCTACGAGGGTAATCGTCGAAAGGGTCGAGGCATCGGATATGGACAGCCTTCGCGTCTACGCCGACCTGGTGCGCGAAAAGGCCGGTTCGTCGGTGCTGCTTCTCGCTAGCGCCGTTGATGGTAAGGCGCTGCTGCTCGCGGCTGCGACGCCCGACAAGGTCAAAGGCGGCTTTAGCGCCGGCAATCTGATAAAGAAGATTGCGCCGCTGGTAGGCGGAGGGGGCGGCGGAAGGCCGGACCTCGCCCAGGCCGGCGGGAAAGACCCGGAGGGTATCGAGAAGGCGCTCGCGGAAGGCCTTAAGGAGATAGAGGGAATGTTGTCGAAATAATGCGCGTCTTGGGCGTAGATTTCGGGGAACGGCGAATCGGCCTGGCGATGTCCGACCCTACGGGGCGAACGGCGTTGCCGCTGGAGACTGTTGTAAGGGGGGCGGACGACGCCCACCTGGCGCACATTCGGGAGCTGTGCGAGAAGCACGGTGTCGACGAGGTAGTAATCGGTTTGCCGCTTTCCTTGAGGGGAGAGGTCGGACCGCAGGCCGAGGCGACCCTGGTCTTTGCGGGGAAGCTCAAAGAATTTGTGGGGGTGCCGGTTCGCACCTGGGACGAGCGGATGACGACACTTTCGGCGTCGCGGGCGTTGGCGGAAGCCGATGTCAGCCGTAAGAAAAGAAAAGAAGTAGTAGATAAGGTCGCGGCCACACTCATACTTCAAGCATATTTAGACTCAAAGGAAACGGGGGCTCAAAGAAACTGGGAACAGGAAAACACGTAGCTAAAGCAGGAATACTTAAGAAAATCATAGCGATAATATCGCTAGTACTCGTAATAGCGGTCGTCGCGTTGGCGGCGACGTATTCGTTGAGCGCGGGAAACAAGAGCGGGAAGGCGGCGCAAAAAGCCGTCACCGTCGAGATACGAGAGGGTATGACGGCGACCGCGATAGCCGACCTCCTTGAGGATAAGAAGGTCGTCAACAACGCGCTCGTCTTTAGGCTTTTAGTAAGGCAGCGGGGCGTCGGCGGCGATTTCAAACCCGGCGAATACGAGTTTAAGACGGGCATGGATAACGAGGTCGTAATAGGCCGGCTCATCAAAGGCCCGTCTATAAGGTACGTAAAGTTGACCATCCCCGAAGGATGGACCGCTGTTCAGATTGCGGATCGTGTAGCGGCGCGCACCAAATTAATGAAAGAAGAGTATCTCTCAGCCGTAAATGAGCGGCTCATCTTGGTGGAGTATGAGTTCCTGCGTGAGAGCGGGGCTCCGACGAGCAGCCTGGAGGGATATCTTTACCCCGATACCTTCAACATCAGGGAAGATATTACCGTGCAAGAGCTTGTCAATATCCAGCTGGGCCGGTTCGAAGAGATGACATCTAACCTCAACTGGGATAATGCGCAGACATACGGCAGAACGCGATACGAGATTCTGGTCATCGCGTCGATGATAGAGCGCGAGACGAGGGTCGACGATGAGCGGGGGTTGGTAGCTTCTGTAATTTATAACCGCATAACAAAGGGGATGCCTCTCCAAATCGATGCTACGGTCCAGTATGCGCTGCCGGTTTGGAAAGACCGGTTGACTCTGGATGATTTAAAGATAGACTCACCCTATAACACCTACCAAAACAAAGGTTTGCCGCCCGGCCCTATCTGCAACCCGAGCGTCGCGTCGATTGAAGCGGCTCTCAATCCCACCGGCGACCCATACCTGTATTATGTTCTCGCGCCGGACAACTCGGGTAGGCATGTCTTTACAAAGACCTACGACGAGTTTTTGAACGCGAAGAATCAGTATAAAGCAAGCCAGGAATAATCGGCCGTCAGGAGCGAGTATCGAAGCCCAACTCCTCGCCGAGGGCGAAATACCGCCCATGAAAGAGGTAGAGCGGGGTTCCGGGGTTGAGGTCGTGATAGGCCGTGACCCGCGCGACATACAGGCTGTGCAACCCGATATCGGTCGCGCTCTCGATTTTGCATTCGAGGGCGGTCACTGCGTCTTTTACCAGCGGGCAAGAAGTGGTTTCGCCCGTGATGGTCTCGATAGCGAACTCTTCGAACTTGTCTAGCTTGTACCCGCTGCTCCGGCCAACATTCTTGGCCAACTCCATCAAACTTGCGGGGATGATATTTAGAGCCAATTCACGGCTGGCGCCGGCGAGTTTGCCGGTCTGGGAGTGATTGCTGAGTGAGACGCTAACGAGCGGCGGCTTAAACGAGATGCCCGCGACCATGTTCGCGGTCATGATGCCGCGCTCACCCTCGTGCGCTGCTGTAACGAGAAAGACCGGGCTCCCGATGGCGCCCATCGCTTTTCGGCCGGAAAAAATTTGGGTCATAACACGCTCCATTTCGATCAATCTCCCTATCCCCATTATCCCTTGAAATTAAGACGACTTGGAGAGGAATCGCTTAAATAATATATAAGATGTAATATTTGACCCGCTCCAGGCAGGAATATCGTAAGCAATCGCTAATTCATTCTCAAGAGGGCATGTTAATATGATAGTGCGATGATTTAGCGATATCTTGATGAGATATCGTCGTTTTTGGCGGCATGGCGTGTAATTATCCATAATTTAGGGCATATAGGGGGGTGTCGCGCAATAAGAAGGCTTGCTCTAAGTACCGGCGCTACCTATTTAAAGCAGGCACCGAAGCACGATTCAAGCGAAAGGCGCGACCCTGACGAGAAAGGAGTATTTCATGAATTATTCGCAGGCATTTTCTTACGTCTTGCAAGACCCGAACTGGCTGAAGAAAGTCCTCATCGGAGGCTTATTGACACTCTTTTCGTTTCTGCTTATTCCTATTGTCCCGCTAATGGGATACTATGTGCGAGTTCTGCAAAACGTGGCCGGAGGCGTCGACCCGGTTTTGCCGGAGTGGGATGACTGGAATGGTTTCTTTACGACCGGCATCAAGGCTTTGATAGTGGCGCTGGCCTATGGGCTGGTCATAGGCATCATCGTAGGAATCATCCAGAGCGTAAGTTCGGCGCTGGGCAGCATTTTTAACATTCTCTATTACTTCGTGATCCCGGTCGTATTCATGCGGTTTTCCAGAAACGAGGAGATTGGCGACGCGTTCAAGTTCAACCAAATGATAGAGCTCGCCAAAGCAAACCCGAGTGACTATGTCGTCTCGGTCTTGCTCGCGTTCGCGGCATCCCTTCTAGCGATGGTTGGCCTGATAGGCCTGTTGATAGGTGCGGCGTTTACGCTCTTCTATGCGTTGCTGGTAAACGCGGGTATCTTCGGGCAATATCTGCGTCTCTATGGCGGGGACGCTCCGTCCGAGAACGTGTCGACGACGTCACCGCGGGCATAGTTGGGCGTCCCGCATGGGGAAGAGTATTGCGGCAGCCGCCGGCGGGAGTCGAGCCGTCCAACGTTGCCGTCCCGTGTGCGAAAGTATTGCTCGTCGACGCGCTTTTGGTTATGATATCTGTTAAATAATTGCATAATGTGAGGCGGGAGCTGCTTATCGGCGGCTGAGAGGTGAAGAGAGACTTCACGACCGTTAGAACCTGAAAAACGGCCGAAAAGTTGAGGCGGGGTCGTTTCTGGATAATGCCGGCGAAGGGATAGCATGATAGGCTTGAAGCCGTACCCCTGTTGGTGCGGCTTCTATTTTATTGTGTTTTCAACAATACGAGCACCGGAACACGTTAATCCTTATGTTTGTCATTCTGAGCCGTAGCGATAGCGGAGGCGAAGAATCTCAGACTATGGCATAATGCAACAGTTGAGATTCTTCGCTTCGCTCAGAATGACAAAGAAATTAAGGTGACGCGGTACTAGTTTTTAACAATAGGAGGAAGATGATGGAGACATTCGTAAAAGAAATCGCGGACGACTTGGTCAAAATAAGGGAGCGGAAGCCGCTGGTCCACCATATCACGAATTTCGTCGTGATGAACGAGACGGCGAACATGACGCTGTGCCTCGGCGCTTTGCCGGTGATGGCGCACGCGCGCGAGGAGGTCGAGGAGATGGTCGGGTTCGCGGGGGCGCTTCTGCTCAATATCGGCACGCTCGTCCCGGAGCTGATCGAGTCTATGATAATAGCCGGAAAGAAAGCTAATGCGCTCGGCGTGCCGGTCGTTCTCGACCCGGTCGGAGCCGGGGCGACGACACTCAGGACCGAGGCTGTGAAGTCATTACTGAAAGATGTGAAGATGGCGGTCATTAGGGGCAATAGCGCCGAAATCGGCATTTTGGCCGGCGCCGGCGGTGAGATAAAGGGCGTCGAGGCCATTGGAAAGAATGAGCATATCGTCGATGCGGCGCGGTCTCTAGCCAAGAGCGAAGGCTGTGTCGTAAGCGTTACGGGCGCGGAGGACACCATCACCGACGGCGAAAGAATAGCATTTGTGCGAAACGGCGACGCCATGATGGCGACGATTACCGGCACCGGCTGTATGTCGACGACGATTACCGCCGGCTTCGCGGCCGTTCAAAACGACTATTTCACGGCGGCGACAGGGGCATTGGCGGTCTTCGGCATCGCGGGGGAAAGGGCGGCGGCCTCTACCCAGGGAAAACCGGGCAGCTTCCACGCCGCTCTCTACGACGCGGTATATGCGCTCGATTCGGACGCGATTATAAGGGAGGCGAACCTCCGGATTGAGCTTCCCGTTTAGCCTCAAAGAGCGGGTAGGCCTATACGTGGTTACCGCCGACTATCGAGAGCGAACCCATATCGGGATGGCGAAGGCGGCGGTGGCCGGCGGCGCCCGCATAATACAGTACCGTGAGAAGAAGGCCTCGAGTCGCGTGATGCTGGAGGCGGCGACTAGGTTGCGCGCCGTAACGGCGGCTTCGGGAGCGCTCCTTATCATCAACGACCGGGTCGATATAGCTCTCGCGGTCAATGCCGACGGGGTCCATCTCGGCCAAGACGACATGCCCTGCCGGGCCGCGCGCAAGTTGATGGGCGATGGATATATAATAGGCGTATCGGCGACGAACTTTAGCGAAGCCGTCGAGGCCGCCCACGACGGCGCCGACTATATCGGGCTCGGCCCCATATATCCCACGATGAGCAAGGATGATGCAGCCCCGGCTATGGGTATAGAAGGACTGGTGAAGGTTGTGGCGGCTGTGAGCGTGCCGGTAGTTGCTATTGGAGGGCTTACCGCTGATAATATTGGAGGAGTATTAGAGGCTGGCGCCGACGGAATAGCGATGATTTCGGCGATAGCGGGCGCCGCCGATATGGAGAACGAGACCGCGCTCCTGAACGATATGATAGGGCGATATAAGAAAAAACATGTGATTTGAGGTTTGTATGGCGACGATTATAGATGATTTGAAAGCGGGGCGAGTTTCTGATGCGGCGGCGGCGGTCGCAAAAGAGGAAGGCGTGGCTCAAGAGCTGTTGGTGGAGAGGCTTCTTAAGGGCACCGTGGTGATACCGCTAAATGTCAATCGGCGAAACGCCAAGGTCGTCGCCGTCGGCGACGGCCTTCGCACCAAGGTAAACGCCAATATCGGCACATCCGAAGAGTACCCGCACTTAGACGAAGAGCTTGAGAAGCTGTCGGCGGCGATAAACGCGGGCGCCGACGCGGTCATGGATTTGAGCACGGGCGGGCCGCTCGTCGAGATACGCAGGGCCATCATCGAGAGGTGCCCTCTTCCAGTCGGGACGGTCCCCATCTATCAGGCGGCGGTTCTGGCGAAGGAAAGGCGCGGCACGATTGTCGATATGACCGCCGAAGATATCTTCGAGGTCATAGAAGAACAAGCCCGCGAAGGCGTCGACTTTATGACGGTCCACTCGGGAATAACCTGGAAGAGTCTCGATGCTTTGGAGCGGCAAGGAAGAGTCACCGATATCGTAAGTCGCGGCGGCGCGTTGACGGTCGGCTGGATGATTCACAACCAGAAGGAAAACCCCTTATACGAGATGTACGACCGGCTTCTCGAAATCGCCCGCGAACATGACGTGACCCTCAGCCTCGGGGACGGGCTGAGGCCCGGTTGCCTCGCGGACGCGTCGGACAGGGCGCAAATCCAAGAGCTGCTGGTCCTAGGTGAGCTGGTCGACCGCGCACGGGCTGTAAATGTGCAGGTGATGGTCGAAGGGCCGGGACACATGCCTTTCGACCAGATTGCCGCCAACATGAGGCTTGAAAAAGAGATTTGTAAAGGGGCGCCGTTCTACGTGCTCGGGCCGCTCGTCACCGATGTCGCTCCGGGTTACGACCACATAACGGCGGCTATCGGCGGGACGATGGCGGCCGTCTCGGGGGCCGATTTCTTATGCTATGTCACACCGAGAGAGCATCTCGGTTTACCCACCACGCAAGATGTCCACGAGGGCGTAATCGCGTCGCGCATCGCCGCGCACGCCGCCGACATTGTCAAAGGCGTTAAAGGCGCGGCGGATTGGGATTTGTCGATGGCCAAAGCGCGCAAAGCGCTCGATTGGAACGAGCAAATCAGGCTCGCCATCGACCCCGGCAAAGCGGCGCGGGCCCACGGAGAGCGCAAAGCGGCCGACATCGAAGGCTGCACCATGTGCGGTGATTTTTGCGCGATGAAGATCGTTGCGGAACACCTCGGGACGCGAAGCGAGTCTTGTTGATGAAAGTAGAGGATATCGGTGAGTTCGCGCTCATCGAGCGTATCGCGCGGATAGTCGAGCAGGCGGACGAGCGGGTCATTTTGACCATTGGCGACGACACGGCCGTGGTCAAGAAGACCGAACTCGATTACGCGCTTTTGACCACCGACCTTATGGTCGAAGACGTCCATTTCATCTTGAAGTCGATAACTCCCCATCAGTTGGGATATAAATCGATCGCGGTAAATATCAGCGATATCGCCGCGATGGGAGGGCTTCCGTGTTACGCGGTCGTATCCCTAGCGTTGCCTCCCGAAACCGAGGTGGCCTACGTCGAGAACCTCTATCGCGGCATGGCCGAAATATCGCAGGCCAACGGCGTCCGTATCGTCGGCGGCGATGTAACCAGGTCGGAGAAGTTGATTATAAACGTCGCCTTGATGGGTGAGGTCGAAGAGGAGAATTTGAGCCGTAGGAGCGACGCGGAGGTCGGCGACATAATAATGGTCACCGGAGAGCTTGGCGCCTCGGCCGCGGGCTTGCGCCTGGTTCTCCATCCGGATATCGAGCCGAAGGTCAAGAACGCCGCCGCGCTAAAAAAGGCGCATTTTCAGCCCGAGCCGCAGGTAAAGGCGGGACGGATTCTCTCCTCGCTCGGGGTCAACGCGATGGAGGACATCAGCGACGGGCTGGCGAGCGAGGTCGCGCATATCTGCGAGGCCGGCGGAGTGGGGGCGCGCATCCGCCTGGATAAGGTTCCGATAGCGGCGGGCGTCGACAGCGTGGCGGCGCTCACCGGTGAGCGCGCCATCGATTTGGCGTTGGGCGGAGGCGAGGACTACGGCCTGGTCTTCACATTATCACCGCAACTTCAAGGGGCGGCGGAAAGCGCGTTTGCCGAAGCCTGCCTAAAGGTGACGGTGGTGGGCGAGGTCGTAGAGAGTGCGCACGGTATAACCGTTATAGATTGGGCCGGCAGTGAAAGCCCGATGAAGCAATCAGGGTACACCCACTTCTAGGATGGTCACGATGGAGATAAAGAAGGTTTTAGCTATCGGGGGCTCCGACCCGAGCGGAGGCGCCGGCATTCAAGCCGACATGCTTGCGCTGACGGAGTGCGCGACCTATCCGTATACGGCGATAACCGCCGTTACCGCCCAAAACAGCACCGGCGTGGTCGCTTTCGAAGTGCTCTGCTCGAGAATCGTCCGCTCTCAAGTAGACGCCATATTCGCGGATACGAGTATCGACGGGATAAAGACCGGGATGCTCGGCAGCTCCGAGAACATCATGGAGGCCGCGCGAATAATCAGCGAGAACCCCGGTGTAAAATCGGTCATCGACCCCGTCATCCGTGCGACCGACGGCAGGCTTTTGACCTCGGAGGCCGCGACGGCGGTATTCAAAAAAAGACTTCTGCCGAAAGCGTTTATGGTGACCCCCAACATAGATGAGGCGGCGCTACTCGCAGGCGTATCCATCAAGAACGAAGCCGACCTTAAGAAGGCGGCTGCGATAATAAAAGATACCGGGGTCGGATGGGTTCTCATCAAAGGCGGGCATCTCTCGGGACCGGTCTCGGGCGACCTGCTATATAATGGAACGGACGAATACTATTACGAGGCGTTAAGGGTAGAGAAGGGCAATGTCCGAGGTACCGGCTGCATGACCGCTTCGGCGATATGCGCGTATCTGGCGCACGGGCTGGAGGCATATGACGCTGTGGACAGGGCTAAAGCCTATGTGCTAAAAAAGATCAAGGGCGCGGCGTTACTGGGCAAAGGGAGCCTTCAGGCTGTGCCTTTGCCCATATCGGAAGCGTCGAAGCGCGACATGGAAGCGGCGAGGGACGATTCGGTTAGAAGGAGTGACGACCTTGAAGATAGGGCTGATTAGCGACACGCACGGCTACATCGACGCATGGGAAAAGGCCGAAATGGTCTTCGACGGCGCCGACCTCGTGATACATATGGGCGATATCCTGGGGAGCGGGCCCTTCAACCCGCGCTACGAAGAATACAATCCGATGAAGCTCGCGCATGCGTTGAACAGCGCGCCATATCCAATGGTCTTCGCGCGGGGCAATTGCGACGCGCAAGTCGACACCAACGCTCTCGACTACCCGATACAGGCGCCTTATGCTCTAGTCTATGTCGGCGGCCTTTCACTGATGGCCACGCACGGCCACACGCACCGCGAAGCCGACCTGCTCGAACTTGGCGGTAAATACAATCTGGATATCGTTGCGCTCGGCCATACGCATGTGATTCGCCTGGAGAAGCGAGGCGGTTTGCTAATCGTAAATCCCGGGAGCGCGGCGCTTCCCAAAGGGGACGAGGATTTTCCAACGGTAGGACTGTTCGAGGACGGGTTGGTTAAAATCGTTTCGCTGACAGATGGTTCGGAAGTCAGGTCGCTCGCTATCGGATAAAACAAAAAAACCCGGCCTTCTTTAAGACCGGGACGGCATTTTTAGCCCGCTAAACCGCGCGAACCACCTTATTGGCTTTCACGCACTTGGTGCAGACATAGACGTTCTTTGGCGAACCATCGATGACTGCGCGCACCTTTTGGACGTTAGCGTTAAACCGGCGCTTTGTAACGCGGTGCGAATGGCTTATGTTATTACCGCTCATGGGCCCCTTACCGCATATCACACATTTCCTGGCCATGTCTATCTCCTCTTCAGAATAGATTAAACAAAAACCAATATTATCATTTATTCCCGGTAATGGCAATATCAGTGTTGTCCAATACAAGATGAGCCTGAAATGGACCTTTCGTTCTAATACAAGATGAGCCTGAAAAGACTTTGAGGGCGATTGAAACAAAAGCGGTGTAGGGTTCATGCTGGATAATTGTGCGTATCAATATGGATAACCTATACCACCGCAATTATAGCGATATAGAAGCCTTTCTAGAAGCATGCAAAGGGGTGCGGTTTACACCTGAGGGCGCGCATGAAGGACACCAAAGAAGCACTGGAAGCGCTGCCGACAGAATACGTCCGCTTCATCGAGATTCGCTTCAGAGACCGCCTTAGCGGACGTCATGCTGCAAAGATCATGGAAGACGAGAAGATCGCGAAGATTACGCATCCACATCGGTATGAGAACGATGTGTTAGCGGCGTACATATCGGCGCTTGGGTATGTGGTGGTGAGATAAAGGGCTCTGCGGAGATACCCTCAAGCTCGGTAATTATGCTAAAATAGGCTATGCCGGAAATAAGTCGATTTCTTGGAATCATAATTTACATGTATTACAGAGAACACTCTCCGGCACATTTTCATGCTGAGTATGGCGGCTATACGGTTATCGTAGAAATTGAATCCGGTGTTGTCCAGGGAAAGTTTCCAAGAAGGGCGCTTAGCGCAGTTCTCGAATGGTACACTGTGCATAAAGATGAATTAATGAACAACTGGGAGTTAGCTCTAATAAGGAAACCTTTGAATAAAATCGAGCCTTTGGAGTAAGAAATGGTGCCGTGGGTAATCAAGGCAAAATATATTAAAGACCATAGAGTGTGGCTTGCTTTTAACGATGGCGCTGAAGGTGAAGTTGATCTCTCAACAGAACTAGAAGGCGAGATTTTTGAACCGTTAAGGGACGTCTCTTTTTTCAAAAATTTTAAGATTATCGGCCACACGCTAGCTTGGAAAAACGGCGCCGATTTCGCGCCGGAATTCTTGCGAGAAAAAATAATCCAAACAAAACAAGAAACCGCCTAACAAACAAGTCCAACAGGTGGTAAAAGCAGCCTCCGCTGATTTAACAATAAAATCCGGTGTCACCACTTAACTAAATGAGCGGAAGGTCAAAGTGCGACGCATGCGCAGGAGTTCGGTAAACAGGGAGAGAAATTATGTTATAATCTGCAGATAATATTAGCCTAAGCCGTGACGCGGCGAGTGGAAGGCTTTCTTCACTGGGAGGAGATATGCGGTTTTCAAAAGACATGCTCATCGAAGATGCGCTGACGGCTCACCCCAAAGCAATGGATATATTTTTAAAATACGACATGGTCTGCGTCGGTTGCTTGGCGTCATCTGTGGAGAGCCTCGAAAACGGCGCTAATATGCACAATGTAAGCATCGAAGACCTTGTCGCGGAACTCAATGGATTGGTCGTAGATGAAGGCTAGCCTGCGAGACCAATTACCGGAAACCATCACAAAAAGCGATATCGCCACTCTCGTAAACGCTTCGTTAGCGGCCCTCATCAGATACCAGGATGAAATAAACCGCCTCAATGTCTTCCCGGTTCCCGATGGGGATACGGGCACGAACATGGTGCTCACCATGAAAACCGTCCGGGATGAAACCGTAAAAGCCGGCGACGCGTCCATCGCGGAGCTGGCTAAAGTGATAACCCATGGGTCGTTAATGGGCGCGCGCGGAAATTCGGGAGTAATCCTCTCCCAGATAATACGGGGCATCTGCGAGAGCTTGGCCGAGCATGAAGAACTCGACGCGGACGCCATAATCGAAGCGCTCGACAGCGGCGCAACGGCGGCATACGAGGCCGTAAAAAAACCGGTCGAGGGCACGATGTTGACGGTCGTAAGGGATATGGCGAACGCGGGCATGCGTCTTGTCGGCAAGAATCTTCACCCGGCCGACCTGTTTTCGTACATTATCGAAGAGGGCAAGCGGTCGGTCGAGCGCACACCCGAGTTGCTGCCCATACTTAAAGAATCGGGTGTTGTCGATGCCGGCGGCTATGGACTTCTCATCATGGCCAAGGGAATCCTGTCCGCTCAGAAAGGCGTCAAACTCGAGAACGGTATCGTCGACGACAACGACCGGCTTACGATAGTAGACGAGAGCATCGAGTTCGCGTATTGCACCGAATTCATTTTAAAGAGCGAGGGCATCGATTTAGACGAGGTTGAAATCGAGATGGAGAAGTACGGAGACTCGGTGCTGGTAGTCGGCACGCCGGAGTTGACGAAGATACACGTTCACACCAACGACCCCGGAGCGGTCGTGCAAGTCGCGACCGGGCTCGGGACGATATCCGAGGTTCAGATAAACAACATCATCGAACAGTCGAAGTTGCGTACCGAATCTTTGAAAGAAGAGGACGCTCTCCACCGGGAGCGGGGGATAGGTATCATCGCGGTCGCCGGCGGCGAAGGCGTCAAAGAGATACTGTCTAACCTCGGCGTTCATGCGATTGTCGATGGTGGGCAAAGCATGAATCCGAGCACGGCCGACCTTGTCGCCGCGGTAAATAAACTGCGACGCGACGAAGTCATAATTCTTCCCAACAACAAAAACATTATCATGGCGGCCCAACAGGTCGACGGATTGACCGATAAAACGGTCGGCGTCGTCGCAACGACCTCGGTACCCGAGGCGTTCGGGGTTATGTTGGCCTTTGACGAAGATGCTTCGCTGGAGCAAAACATCGAAGCGATGACCATCGAATGCGACCAGGTAAAGACGGGTGAGGTCACATACGCCATGCGAGACACGAAGAACGGAGAGGTCAAGAAAGGGGAGACCATAGGGCTTTACGCCGGCGAGATCAAGGCCTCCGGCGGCGACGTGCTTGCGACGACGATGAAGCTCCTCGAGACGATGGTGGACGATGAGAGCGAAGTGGTGACGATTTTGGCGGGCGACACGATAGACGCCGACCAAATAGACGAACTTTCGGCGATGTTCGAGGAGCGGTTTCCCGATATCGAGCTGGATATGCACTACGGCGGCCAGCCCGTATACTATTTTCTAATCGGTATAGAATAGGCCCGCAACGGCGGCGTAGAATAAGTAGACCGGCTAAAATCTTACCAAGTAGGGATATTCTTATTAATGTAGGCATAAGTTGAAGTGCGAGGTTGTCGATGGCTAAGATTGCGATTGTTACGGATAGCACTGCCGATATGGCGCTCACTTACTATGACGAAAATGATGTGACGATGGTCCCGCTTATGGTCCGTTTCGGGGAAGAGGCCTACAAGGATTGGATAGAGATGCCGCCCGAGAAATTCTACCCGATGTTGCGTTCGTCGGACATACTCCCCAAGACCTCTCAGCCGACGGTTCAGGAGTTTATTGAGGCGTACTCGAAGTACGAGTCGTACGACCACATCTTCTCGATTCACCTATCCGGGCATCTTAGCGGAACGATTCAATCGGCGGACATAGCACGCCAAAACGTCAACGTTCCGGTGACGGTCGTAGACAGCAAGCTGGCGAGCGTAGGCACGGCTTTTATAGTAAACGAAGCCATAAAGGCGCGTAACGCGGGCCAAAACGTGGCCGAGATGACCGCTTTGATAGACGCGCTCGTCAGGGATACGCGGTTGCTGTTCTGTGTCGACACCCTTAAATATCTGGAGTTGGGCGGGCGAATCGGCAAAGCGCAGGCGTTGGCGGGCTCCATTCTTAACATCAAACCGATACTCACACTCGAGGACGGCATGGTCGTGCCGTTTAAAAAGGTCAAAGGACGCAAGAAGATATTTAAGGAAATAGTCGAGCTTCTTAGCGCCCAGAGCGCCGAGCGCCTCACTATCGGGATCATCCACGCGGATACTCCCGAGGCCGCGCGCGAACTCGAGGAGCACATAAAGGACGCGGGAATAGCATACGACCTAGTCCTAGCGACGCAGATCGGCAGCGTAATAGGGACTTACGTCGGACCCGGCGCCTTCGGCATAATGTACCACCCTCACGGCTAAGGCCCGCGCATAAGCCAGGGCCGTGCGACTTCCGCACTCCGTTTAACCAGACTAAAGGATTGTCTAATAATGAGCCGGAATCCGTCGCTGGATTTGCCCGTTATAAATGTGAAATTCGTCGGTTCCGCGATTGCCCAGAGCCTCAAGAAGCTGGGCATTGAGACCGTCGGCGACCTCCTGTTCCATTTCCCCCACAAATACCTCGACCTCTCGAAGATGAAGAAGATAAACGAGGTCCGCGGCGGCGAGCATGTCACGATTGTCGGAGAGGTGCGCGAGGTCGGCAAGAAGCGCGTCAGGACCGGGCTGCGCATAGTCGAAGTGGCGCTTTTCGACGGGACGGGCTACATAAAGGGCGTTTGGTTCAACCAAGACTATGTCGCGACCCGTCTTAAAGAAGGGATGCAAGTCTCTTTTAGCGGGAAGGTGAATTATAAGTTCAACCGGTATCAGATGGATAACCCCATGTATGATATTGTCGGCGAGGCCGCCGGCGAGCCGATTCACTCGGGGCGCATCGTGCCGGTACACCCGGCGACAAAAAACGTCACCCCCAATATTATGAGGCGGATACTCAAAAACGCGCTCGATGAATACGGGGATATCGCCGAGACCTTGCCGCAAGCGCTTATCGCAAAGAAAGGTTTGCCGCCTCGGGCCGAAGCTTTGCGCGAAATACACTTCCCGACCGAACGCGAACTCCTTCTTCAGGCTCGGCACCGCCTTATCTTCGAGGAACTCTTCCTGATGCAGGCGGGGCTGGCGGCGCGCAAGAGACGAATCGAAAGCGACTTAAAGGGCGTCGCACACAAACGCGACGGCGTGCTTACGGACGGGCTTTTGCGAAGCCTGCCGTTCGAGCTTACCGGTGACCAGACGAGCGCGATTGGTGAGATTCAGGATGACATGGAGCGCAACAGCCCGATGAATCGGCTGCTCCAGGGCGAGGTCGGTTCAGGCAAGACCATCGTCGCCCTATTTGCCCTGCTGGCGGCGATTCAGGGCGGCTATCAGGCGACGATGATGGCGCCGACCGAGGTCTTAGCCGTCCAGCATTACGGGAAGATAAAGGATATAGTCGATAAGCTTGGCGTAAGTACCGCGCTGCTTATCGGGTCGATGTCGCAGAAAGAGCGAGAAGTGCTGCGCGAGGGCGTCAAGGCGGGCGATATAGACCTAATAATCGGCACGCACGCGATAATCCAGAACGATGTCGACTTCAAGATGCTGGGGCTCGCCGTCATCGACGAGCAGCACCGGTTCGGCGTGCAGCAGCGGATGTACCTCAAAGAAAAGGGCTACCACCCCGACATCCTGATAATGAGCGCGACCCCGATACCGAGGACGCTCTCGCTCACTCTCTACGGGGATTTGGACGTCACCATCATCAAGGAACTCCCGGGGGGCCGGGAGCCGGGCGCGCACGTCGACACCTTGCTCTGCCGCGCCGACAAGCGCGAGCAGGCCTATGAAAAGGTGCGGCGCGAGGTAGCCGACGGGCACCAGGCATATATCGTCTGCCCGCTTATCGAGGAATCGGATAAGATAGAGGTAAGGGCGGTGATGCGGGAGGCGGAGCGCCTGCAAACGGAGGTCTTTCCCGATTTGAGGGTCGGCCTGATTCACGGCCGGTTGAAGTCGGGCGAGAAGCAAGAGGTAATGGCGCAATTTGCTCGGGGCGAATTGGATATCTTGATATCGACGACCGTCATCGAGGTCGGCATAGATGTCGCGAACGCGACGGTCATGCTGATTGAGGACGCCGAACGTTTCGGGCTCGCGCAGCTCCACCAGTTAAGGGGGCGCATCGGCAGGAGCGGTCTCAAATCTTATTGCATCCTCTTCGGCGAGCCGACGACCGATGAGGGCAAACAGCGGATAAACGCCATCCGAACAATCAAGGACGGATTTAAACTGGCCGAGGCCGACCTGCGGATTCGCGGCGAAGGGCAGCTCTTCGGCACGCGGCAATCGGGTTTGCCGGACTTGCGGATAGCGAAGCTCACGCGCGATTATGAGATACTGACGGATGCCCGGCGCGAGGCGTTTTCAATCGTCGAAAGCGACCCGGCGCTCGCGAAGCCCGAGAACCGGATGTTGCGGGAAGAGATAAGGACTCGCTTCGCGCACAACCTGGACTGGCTGTTCCAGGCTTAGAGGTGTGCCGAGTGCGCAAACTCGTAGCTCAGCTCTTTAGGCCGACAAGCCAGATCGAGAATAAAGGCGAAAGCCCTTAAAATAACAACGATAATGATAAGCGGTGAGCAAGATAATGCGGGTGATTTCGGGAAGCGCGAAAGGAATAAGGCTTCTAGCTCCCAAGGGGTTGGATATTCGCCCGACCGCGGACCGGGTCAAGGAATCGCTTTTCAATATAATCGGCGACGCCGCGCGCGACACCGTCGTTCTCGACCTCTTTGCGGGAACCGGAGCGCTCGGCATAGAATCGCTCAGTCGCGGTGCGAAATTCGCCTACTTCGTCGATATAAGCCGGATTTCGACAGAGCTAATCAAAAGAAATTTGGATCTCACAAAATTAGCGGCTAGGGCGAGCGTGCTGACGCAAGATGCCGAGAGAGTTCTAGATCGACTCGGCAAGCAAGGGGTCAGATTTGATTTGATTTTTCTTGACCCTCCTTATAGAATTAGCGTATCCTTTTTAGATGCAATCCTAAGTAAGCTTGCATCGGATTTACTATGTGACGATGGCTTGCTTGTCTTGGAGCATTCGGCAAAAAGCAATCCCCGCGAACCGGCGGGACTGAGAATCGGCTCGACCAGGACTTATGGGGATACGGCCATCACGTTTTATTATATGAAAGGCGACAGATGACGATTGCTGTTGTGCCGGGGAGTTTCGATCCCATAACGGCAGGCCACATCGATATCATCAAGCGTGCAAAAGATTTATACGAGCGCGTGATCGTAGGGGTAGTCATAAATCCAGGCAAAAAACCTCTCTTTAGCCTCGAAGAAAGAGTGGAAATGGTCAAGGATGCGGTATCCTGGGACCCGACCATAGCCGTAGATTCTTTTACGGGCCTACTGGTCGATTTTGTCAAGTTGCACAATGCCAAGGTGATTGTGAGGGGATTGAGAGCCGTCTCGGATTTCGAACACGAATTCCAGATGGCTCAATTAAATAGAAGGTTGAACTCGGAAATCGAGACGGTCTTTATGATGGCGAGCCCCGAGTACGCCTATCTCAGCTCGAGCATCATCAAAGAGATTGCGATGTACGATGGCAGCGTAAAAGGACTTGTCTCGCCCAATGTCGAAGAATCATTACGCAGAGCGCTGGCATAAGCCACGGGAGGTAGCAGAATAGATGGATATATTGGGCCTTATTGATCGGCTTGAGGATGTAATAGCCAACGGGCGTAAGGTTCCTTTATCGGGGTCGGTCGTCCTTCAAGAGCAGAGGATGTACGAGATAATCGACGAACTTCGCGCCGCCCTTCCCGAGGAACTCAAAACCGCGCGTTGGATTGTGAAAGAACGGCAAGAAATGATCGATGAGGCCGACAAAGAAGCCGAACGGGTCATAGACGAAGCCAGGATGCGAGCCGAAGAGATGCTAAAAGAGAAAGAAATCGTAAGGCTGGCGGAGCGGAGGGCGAACGACATTATCGAAGCGGCGCAGGCAAGGGAGCGCGAGATAAGGCTCGGTGCCGAAGATTACGCCGATGAGATGTTGGCGAACCTCGAAGTAAACCTAGGCAAATTACTGACGGCGGTTCAACGGGGACGCGACCGGCTACAAGGCCGGTTGGAGCGATAACCCGCGAAGTATAATTAATACGATTATTTTGTGCTCCTAAAAGGAAGTTCTTGTGCTTAACACAGGGGCTTTTTCTATGAATCGATCCGTTAGGGATTGAAGATATCGATTATGGTCATAATAAGATTGTAGACCTCGGATTGGAGAGGCCGTGATTGCTGTGAACAGAGTGATTATCGATGCTAAAGAGATCCTTGGTGATGTGGGCTTGGAGCAGAGCTATAGGTTCGAACAGGATTTCAATCCCATAGTCTCCGAGACCACAAAATACACCTTTAGCAAACCGGTTCTTTTCGACATCAAGCTCGAAAACACCGGGCGCGGGGTGCGCGTAACGGGCAAGGTATCGACCGAGATGATTCTCGAATGCAGCCGCTGTCTGGGCGAGTTCGGGTTTCCGGTCGAGTGGCGCGCGGACGAGGTCTTCGCGACGGAAAAGCTGCCCGATGAAGAGACGTATGTTATGGATGATACCCGCGTCGACCTCGGGCCGGCGGCGGAAGAAGCGTTTGTCCTTGCCGTTCCGATGAAGCCGCTCTGCGACGACGCCTGCGCCGGCATATGCCCGGTCTGCGGCGAGCGCATCGATGAGAAACACGAGGCGCACGACGAAGAGAAGGTCGACGCGCGGATGGGGGTCTTGCGACAGCTGCTAAAAGGCCGAGAGGACGAGGGTGTGGGAAAAGCCGAGGGCTAGCCGGCGAACCACTATGGACATGGGGAGCCTTCGCGTGTAAAATAATAATGTTGTCCGCACGGCGAGGCCGGTTTAATGCGGATTATTATGAAGCTAAACGCGCAGAGCGCGAGGACGATTTTATTTAAGCCGCCGCGCGTATATTTATTTTGTTAAGGGAGGTGCGTGACAAATGGCTGTACCTAAGAGAAGGACTTCGAAAGCGAGAAGAGACTCGAGACGCGCGACATGGCGTGCGATTTCAGGCCCTTCGCTGGTAGAGTGCCCGCAGTGCCACGACGTAAAGTTGACCCACCGCGTCTGCAAAACCTGCGGATACTATAATCGCACACAGGTCTTGGAAGTAGAGTAATAGCCGACATGGAGCCAACACGGATTGACGGCAACTACGGCTTAGGATAGTTGTGGTCGCTCTCCGAGAATTGTTGTCCCATTGCGGGTCCCAAGCAAAAGCGAAGGCCGAAATGAGAATCGTCGGCCTCGCGGTTTTTTTATGTTCTGCCGGCATCGAAGCCGAAGTTTCCGCCCGGTCAGAATGGACACGGCATCTCTATCCCTCCTATTAATCGAGCGTTTTCAAATAATCTATAAGGTCGTCGAGGTCTCGCTCGGACATCTGCCGGCGCGGCATATTGTCGCTTAAGCGCTCGCCGTCCGGCTCAAGACCACGCGTAATCGCTCTTTTAGAATTAGGGCATCGCTTCTTTGGGTATGAAAATTAAAATGCAGAGTTTCTCCTTACGCATCGCCGCTATGACTTAGCGCGGCGATTTTTGGGTGTCGACAATCGGAGGGCTATGGCCACACGAAAAGAAGAGTCGGGTCGCGATGAGCGCGCGCAAGCGTGGTATATAAAGCCCATCGATGACATCTTCGAACAATTTAGAACCGGCGTCGACGGCTTGTCGCAAGCCGAGGCCAAAGCGAGACTCGATAGATACGGGCTGAATAAGCTTGTGGAAGACGAGAGGGTGCCGGTGTGGCGGACCGTTCTCCACCAGTTCAAAAATCCGCTCATATACATACTTCTCATCGCCGCGACTATAACCATCCTTCTGCGGGACTATATCGACGCCGGTGTGATTTTAACCGTTGTCATACTCAATGCCGTCATCGGGTTTGTCCAAGAGTACAAGGCCGAGGAGTCCGTTCGCTCGCTGAAAAAACTATTGGCGCTCAAAGCGTTCGTCGTCAGAGACGGCTTTGAACAGGACATCGATGCCGAATTCATCGTCCCCGGCGACATCGTCACGCTCCAGTCGGGGCGGAAGGTACCGGCCGATATCCGTCTTTACCATGTAAAAGAGTTTCAGATAGACGAGTCGGCGTTTACGGGGGAGTCCGTTCCGGTGTCGAAGACCGCGGAGGCCATACCGAGAGAAAACCTCCAGGCTTTCGAACAAACCAACATAGTCTTTATGGGGAGCATAGTAACGGCCGGGCGCGCGGCCGGCGTAGTCGTGGCGACCGGGCGCGCGACACAGCTCGGGCAAATCTCAGAGGATGTCAGGGCGGTCGGAGCCATAAAAACTCCGCTCCAAGGAAGGATTGACGCGCTTAGCAAGTTTATTATCATCATCGTCGCGGGATCCGGCATCGCCGGTCTCGGTATCGGCCTGGCGCAGGGTGAAGACATCGTCCAGCTATTGCTGACCATGATCGCTATGGCGGTCGCCATTGTGCCCGAGGGACTGCCGGTGGCTTTGACGATAGCGCTTGCGGTGGCGGTAAATCGGATGGCCCGCCAAAAAGCTATTATCCGATACTTGCCTGCTATTGAAACGATAGGCAGCAGCACGGTCATCGGGTCGGACAAGACCGGGACGCTCACGCGCAACGAGATGTCGGTTCAGAAGATATGGGCCGGCGGCGGCGGGTATTCTGTCGAGGGAACCGGCTACGAGCCAATCGGACTTGTCACGAAGAATGACGCGGAACCGAAAGAGGCGGTCGATTTGCGCGAAGACGAAATCCTCGAGTGGACACTCCGCATCGGACTGCTGGCGGGCGAATCGGAACTCATAAAAAAGGAAGACCGGTGGGTCGCCCATGGTGACCCGACCGAGGTGTCGCTTATGGTCGCCGCGTTTAGGGCGGGCATGGATGAGGAGCGCGAAAAACACGAATGCCCGCAGCTCGATATGGTGCCGTTCGAATCGGAGCTTCAGTACATGGCGACTTTGAATAAAGTGAGAGACAAGGTCTTCATTCTCGTAAAAGGCGCGCCCGAAAAGCTCCTCTCGCTCTCCAAGACGGTTGCCGGTGTTGAAGGCGGCGCGCCAATCGATAAGAAGGATATTCTAGTAAAAGCCGATGAATTTGCCGATCGGGGTTTGCGCGTGTTGGGCATGGCCCTTAAAGAGGTGCCGCCCGCGACAACTGAAGTAATCCACAAAGATGTTTTCGACCTCACCTTTATCGGCCTGCAAGGCATGATGGACCCGCCGCGGCCTCAAGCCGTCGAAGCGATTAAATCGGCGGAGCAAGCGGGGATTCGGGTTATCATGATAACCGGTGACAATGCGCGAACAGCGCTCTCGATAGGCGGGATGATGGGAATCGCCGGAGAGACCGATGTGGCGGTAACCGGTCGTGAATTGGACGATATGAGCGAAGACCAACTCCGGGATATCGTGAAAACGGTCCCGGTTTTCGCGCGCGTATCGCCCCACCATAAACTGCGAATCGTAAACGCCCTGAAGGCGAATGGCGAAATCGTCGCGGTCACCGGCGACGGTGTAAACGATGCCGCCGCGTTAAAAGCGGCGCATATAGGCGCCGCGATGGGTATCACCGGGACCGATGTCGCGAAAGAAGCGAGCGACATGGTCATCGTCGACGATAATTTCGCGAGTATTTACCGGGCGCTTATAGAAGGCCGGGTCGCGTTCGACAATATACGAAAAGTCACCTTCTTCCTTCTTACGACCGGCGCCGGCATTCTCATCGCGATACTTGCGGCAATTGTGACGGGATACCCTTTGATGTTTTTGCCGGCGCAAATCTTATGGATGAACCTTGTCACCAACGGCCTCCAAGACGTTGCGCTAGCGTTCGACCCGAAAGAGCCGGGCGTTGAAGAGAGACCGCCGCGAGACCCAAGGGAGGGGGTTCTCAACCGGACGCTCTTGCTGCGCCTCGCTCTTCTCGGCGTAGTCGTTGGTCTTTCGAGTTATGCGGTCTTTGTCTCGACTTTGAACGAGGGCGCGTCGCTCGAGCATGCGCGCACGATGGCTCTTACGACCATCGTCTTCGCGCAATTCTTCCATGTAGTCAACTCGCGTTCGGAGAGGCTCTCCGCTTTTAAGCAAAACTTAGCCGACAACAAGTTTCTTCTCTTTAGCATGCTCGCGGCGCTCGTTGCGCAATTATCTCTTCTATATGTCCCGACAATGCGGTTGCTCTTCCGAACGACCGCTCTCTCTTTCGAAGAACTCGCGATAGCCGTCGTGGTCGGCTCAACGGTTCTAGCCGCGAGCGAACTCGACAAGTGGCGAGTGCGCCATAGCGAGCGGCGTGTCGCATCCCCCTAAAATGTTTATTATCAAAAACCGCTGTTGCGCGCTATTGCTTCCGTGTCGTAAAATCTTGTAATCTTATTATCTAGTAACTGCTTGCTACAACACGCCGTATGGGTTATCGATACTGAAGAAATTGCGGGAGACGAGGCATAACACTCTATGGAAAAAATCGTCATAGCGGTCGATGCGATGGGCGGCGACAGCGGACCCGGTGAAGTCGTCCAGGGATGCGTTAACGCAGCCCGCATAGAGCCTCACATCGACATCGTGCTCCTCGGACCAAAAGACCTCTTGAGTAAAGAGCTGCCGCGCCTCGACGCGCCGGCGACAATACGTATCGAAGACGCGCTAGATGTCATTTCCATGGACGAGGAGCCGGCGTGGGCGATTCGAAACAAGCCGGCTTCGAGCATCGTAATCGGCAACAGACTGGTCAAAGACGGCAATGCCCAGGCGTTTGTCTCCGCCGGAAGCACGGGAGCCGTCATGGCCGGTGCCTTGCTTATCATGGGGCGAATAAAAGGAATATCGAGACCCGCCATAATGGTGAAGTTTCCGATGCGGGCGCGAGATGTTTACATCCTCGATGCGGGCGCGAACGCCGACTGCAGGCCCGAGAACCTCCTCGACTTCGCCATCATGGCGAACTCTTATTTAAAATCAGTGATGAAAGTCGTCAAGCCGAGCGTCGGCTTGCTCAGCATCGGCGAGGAACGCGGCAAAGGCAATGAGCTGGTAAAAGAAGCCTATGGTTTAATCGACCGGGCCGATTTGGACTTTTACGGAAACGTGGAGGGACGCGATATACCGCTCGGCACTACCGATATTGTCGTTTGCGATGGATATACCGGCAACATCGTGCTAAAGTTGTCCGAGGGACTCGTGTCGCAGGTACTGGCCGAGTTTAAGGCCATCGCGTCGAGTTCCTTACTTGCCAAGCTAGGCGGCCTGGTATTCAAGCCGGGCCTCATGAAGATGAAAGAGCGCCTCGACCCTGATGAGTATGGCGGAACCTTGCTCTTAGGAGTCGACGGTGTCTGCATTATATGCCACGGCAGCTCGTCGGCTAAGGCCGTCGGTAACGCGGTGCTCCAAGCGGTAAATGCCGTTCGCGGCGGAGTCGTCGGAAAGATTAAAGAAGACCTGAAAGGAAAACCGCAACTAAATGTCTAAGCACGCCGCCGGAATCGCCGGCATGGGAGTATACGTTCCCGAGAAGATACTGACCAATGCCGACCTGGAGAAGATCGTCGACACCAGCGATGAATGGATACGTGTGCGGACGGGTATCGTTGAGCGGCGGGTAGTCGAAGGCGATACCGCGACATCCGACCTCGCCGCGGAAGCGGCGAAAAACGCCATTGAGGACGCGGGCATTAAAGCCGAAGATATCGACCTTATACTGGTCGCGACCTCCACTCCCGACATGATATTTCCTTCGACCGCCTGCCTTGTCCAGACCAAGCTCGGGATAGACGGGTGCGCGGCCTTCGATTTGCAGGCCGCGTGCACCGGGTTCGTCTACGGTATGACGGTAGCTTCGCAGTTCATCGAGACCGGGATGTACGAGACTGTTCTGCTAATAGGCGCGGACGCTTTCACCCGCCACATAAACTGGGAAGACCGGGACACTTGCATTCTCTTCGGTGACGGTGCCGGAGCCGTGGTCTTGAAGAGAGTCGAGACCGGGTACGGCCTCATCGGCAGCTATCTCGCGGCGGACGGGCGCGGTGCCGATTTACTCAAGATACCGGCCGGGGGTTCCGCCAATCCGGGCAGCGAAGAGACGGTGCGCGACAAACTTCATTGTGTCCAGATGAACGGAAACGCGGTCTTCAAGTTCGCGGTGCGCATATTGCACGAAGCCGCCATCGGCGCGCTCTCAAATGCCGGAATGCTCGTTGACGAAATCGACTACCTCGTTCCGCATCAGGCGAATATCAGGATAATCGACTCGGCAGCCGCGAGGCTCGGTATTGATAAGAAGAAAATTATTGTAAACTTAGAAAGATACGGAAACACATCGACGGCATCGATTCCGCTCGCGCTCTACGACCTGTATCTATCGGGTCTTAAGAGGGGCGACAACCTGATGTTCGTAGGCTTCGGCGCGGGTTTGACGTGGGGCGCTAATATTGTCAAGTGGTATTAAGGAGGGGTCACAAATGCTTCGCACGAGACTTTGCGATTTGCTTGGCATAGAACATCCGATTATTCAAGGCGGTATGGCATGGGTCGCGACTGCGGAGCTTGCGGCCGCCGTTTCTAACGGCGGCGGACTCGGTATCATCGGAGGGGGCCACATGCCCACCGAGGTTTTAAGAAGCGAGATTAGAAAAACCAAGCTCCTCACCGATAAGCCTTTCGGCGTAAACCTTATGCTTTTGACCCCGCACATAGACGAACTGATACAGGTCACATTAGAAGAAGGTGTCCCGGTAATCACAACCGGAGCGGGTAATCCCGGCTCGTTTATAAATAGTTTCAAGGCCCGGGGAACCAAAGTGATTCCCGTCGTCCCGACGGTCGCGTTGGCTCAGAGGATGGAAAAGGTCGGCGCGGACGCGGTCATAGCCGAAGGCACCGAGGCCGGCGGTCACGTCGGCGAGCTTACGACGATGGTGCTCGTGCCGCAAATCGTCGACGCCGTCTCGGTGCCGGTAATAGCGGCGGGCGGCATCGCGGACGGGCGCGGGCTCGTCGCGGCGCTGGCGCTCGGGGCGAGCGGCGCGCAGATGGGGACGCGCTTTATATGCGCGACCGAATGCACGGCGCATGAGAACTACAAACTGAAAATAGTGGCGGCCAAGGATAGGGACACAACCGTAACCGCGAGGTCGACCGGCCACCCGGTCCGCGTTCTCAAGAACAAACTGAGCCGCGAATTTGAAAGGCTCGAGAAGGAAGGCGCTAAAATAGAAGACCTCGAGGAACTCGGCATTGGAAAATTGCGCGCCGCCGTCAAAGACGGCGAAGTGGATTTCGGCAGCTTGATGGCGGGTCAGAGCGCGGCGCTCGTAAAGCGGATAGAGCCGGCCGCGGATATCATAAACGAGATAGTCCGAGACGCCCAAGCGGTGATACTGAGACTTGAGGGTATAATGAGCGAGACATTGCCGCTAAGTTAGCACAGCCTAAGCCGGCACGGCCCTTCTTCGGCTTTGAGAAGGACGGACCACTTATTTGATTTGAATCGGCTGTTTACATGCGGCGCGGCAATAGAGATACGGGCAAGAAGGATAATGTATGTTGAGCAATGACGGCATAGCCTTTGTGTTTCCGGGACAGGGGTCACAATACATAGGCATGGGCAAAGAGCTTATGGGCGATTTTCCCGGGATAAAGGAGTACTTTTCGAATGCGTCGGACGTCGTCGGCAAAGACTTGCTCAAACTGAGCATTGAAGGACCGGAGTCGGAGCTTAACGATACCGTTAACACACAGCCTTGCCTCTATGTGCTCAGCTATGCGATATTCAAGATAATCGAAGACGAAGGCTTCAAGCCGCAGGTTATTGCCGGACACAGCCTGGGCGAATACACCGCGTTAGCGGCCTCGGGTAGCTTCAATTTCGAGGACGGATTGCGTATAGTCGCCAAGAGAGGACATCTTATGAGCAGCGAAGCGCGTAAACGCTCCGGCAAGATGCTGGCGGTCTTAGGCGCGGACATGCGCGGCGTCGATGATGTCGTCGATGAGATTTCAAAGGTCGGCGTTATATCGGTAGCCAATTATAATTGCCCGGGACAAATCGTCGTATCGGTAGAGGCAGGCCTGGCCGACCGGGCGGTAGACGCGCTCTCGGCCGTAGGCGCCAAGAAGATAATAGAACTCCCCGTAAGCGGGGCGTTTCACTCTAAAATGATGCTCGACGCGGAGAAAAGCTTCAACGCTTACCTGGATGATTTTATTTTCTTGACTGCGGGGACGCCAATCGTACAGAATACGACGGCAAAACCGACGATAAACCCGCGCGAAATACGAAACGCTCTTGAGGGGCAGATGTCGTCTCCGGTAAAATGGCAGCAATCGATAGGCGTGATGATAGGGCTGGGTATTAAGACCTTTGTGGAGATAGGTCCGGGGCAGGTCCTTTCGAAGATAATCAAGCGTATCGATAAGCAGGTCGAGGTATTAGCGACAGAAAAACCTTTATTGTTGGGCGAAGTCATGGCACGGCTAAAAGAGGTATAAATGAAGCTTAAGGGAAAGATTGCGCTGGTCACGGGCGGAAGCCGGGGCATAGGAGCGGCGATTTGCGAGCGGCTGGCGCGAGACGGGGCGTCTATCGCTTTTACGGGTCGCGACGCCCGCGCGGCCGATAATGTGTTAAAATCGCTAGCGAGGCATGGCACGGCTCTCTTTTACGAGGCCGACGTCACCGATAGGATGAGAATAGAAGAGGTCGTCGCGGAAGTAAACGCCAAGTTCGGCTCGCTCGATATCGTCGTAAACAACGCCGGAATCGCGCGCGATGCGCTCTTCATCAGGCTCAAAGAGGACGACTGGAACGCGGTGATCGAGACGAACCTTACCGGTATCTTCAACGTTACGCAGGCCTCGTCCAAGATAATGTTGAAGAAAAGAGCGGGGTCGATAATTAATATCTCGTCCGTTGTGGGGTTGACCGGAAATGCGGGTCAGGCCAACTACGCCGCTTCTAAAGCGGGTATCATAGGCCTTACCAAAGCGCTGGCAAAAGAATTCGCAAGCCGCAATCTGCGCGTTAACGCGATAGCCCCCGGATTTATCGAGACGGAGATGACGCGCGATTTAAAAGACGCCGTCCGCCAGAACTATCTGGACCGAATACCGCTGGGTTGTTTCGGAGAGCCGGACGATGTGGCGGCGGCCGTCGCTTTTCTCTCGTCCGAGGACGCGAGCTATATTACCGGGCAAGTTCTTGTGGTAGACGGCGGTATGGTGATGTAATATATAAGCGCGGCGGCGAGCGCCGCATGGGGGAGAGCATATACAATTTGTAAGCAAGTAAATATATATCTGACGAAAGGAGGTGTCTTTATGGCAAACGAGGAGCTTTTTGCGAAGCTTAAAGACATCATAGTCGAGCAATTAGGCGTCGACGCCGAAGAGATTTCACGAAAGACTTCATTTGTAGAAGACCTCGGTGCGGACAGTTTAGACATCGTCGAGCTTGTCATGGCGATGGAAGAAGAGTTCGATATCGAGATTCCCGATGAGGATGCGGAGAGTATCGCGACCGTTGAGGACGCGATAGATTATGTTGAGAACAAGACGTAATGCGCGTGACAGGGGCTCGGTTTAGGTAAGCCGAATAGTCCGAAAGTGCGGACTATGAAAGAGTTCGGGAGTTGGATGCGAGTTGATCATCGCCGCGTTTATCATAGTCATTAATGTGTAAGAAGAAGGAATTATATGAGTCTACCAAGCCTGCGCATAGGTGATTTGACGGCATCCAAGGCCGTTGTGCAAGGAGGCATGGCTGTTCGCATATCGATGGCCAAGTTGGCGGCGGCTGTCGCCAATGAGGGCGGCATAGGGCTTATTGCCGCCTCTGGATTGAAGCCGCCCGAGCTAGTTGAGAACATTAGAGCCGCCAAAAAGATGAGCAAAGGCATCATCGGTATAAACGCCATGGTAGCGCTTACGGAATTCGCAAACCTTGTCAAGGCCGCGATCAAAGAGCGAATCGATCTGGTGGTGGCGGGGGCGGGTTTCTCCCGCGACGCCTTCAAGTGGTGCGCGGAGGCGAATATACCATTTGTGCCTATAGTATCATCGGTTAAGGCCGCGAAGATGTCCGAACGCTTGGGAGCCGCCGCGGTTATTCTCGAAGGCAAAGAGGCCGGAGGACACCTGGGAACACTAGAGTCTACCTGGGATGTCCTGCCGAGCATAGTCGAAGCGGTCGACATACCGGTAATCGCCGCGGGCGGCATTTTAACCGGCGGCGACATGGCGAGAGCGCTCGGCATGGGCGCTAGCGGCGTGCAGATAGGTTCGCGTTTCGCGATAAGCGAAGAGTCAAACGCGGCGTTGGCCTGGAAGGAAGCGTGCATCGCCGCCGAGCCGGAAGACGTTCTTTTAATTCAAAGTCCGGTCGGATTGCCCGGCCGCGCCCTCAATAGTCCGTTCGTTAAGAAATTGATGGGCCTGGATGAGGACGCGCCGAAGGAGAAAGTCAAATGTAAAAAGTGTCTCAAGGAGTGTAAGAAGAACTTCTGCATTATAGATGTGTTGGTCAAAGCGCAACAAGGCGACCTCGAGAACGGCTTGATATTCTGCGGTGAGCGCATTGGAGAGATTAAAGAGATACTCTCGGTAAAAGAGATTTTCAGGCGGCTTGTCGAGGAGTACGACCTCGCGACGAGGCCGGTGAGCACCTATGGGTAGACGGGTCGTCATCACAGGGATGGGGCCGCTTACCTCGGGCGCTGTGGGGCTGGAAGAATTCTGGTCGAGCATCATCGGCGGGAAATCGGGGATCAAGCAAATCGAGCGATTTTCAACGGCGGGATATACGACGACAATCGCGGGTGAGTGCGCCGATTTTCAGCCGACCGACTACGTCGAAGCGAAAGAAGCGCGCCGGATGGACCGGTTTCAGCAGTTCGCGGTCGCAGGTACAGCGCTCGCTCTCGAAGACGCGCGATTTACGATAACCCAGGATAACGCCGATAGGACCGGCGTCATAGTCGGATCGGGTATCGGCGGCCTCGGCTCGATGGAAGAGCAATACCAGATTTTGCGAGAAAAAGGTCCGCGACGGGTGAGCCCGTTCGTGGTTCCGATGATGATAACCGACTTGGCCGCGGGCCACATCTCTATCATATTCGGAGCCAAGGGGCCGAACTTTTGCACGGTGTCGGCGTGCGCTTCGAGCAGCCACGCCATCGGCGAAGCCTTCGAGACGATAAAGCGCGATATCGCGGACGTCATCATAACCGGCGGCGCCGAGGCATCGATAACGCCGCTGGGGCTTGCGGCGTTCTGCGCCGCCAGGGCCCTTTCAACGAGAAACGACGAGCCTGCGCTGGCGAGCAGGCCGTTCGATAGCGAACGAGACGGATTTGTCATGTCGGAGGGCGCCGGTATTCTCATCGTCGAGGAACTCGAACACGCGCTGGCAAGGGGCGCGAAAATCTACGCCGAGATAATCGGGTACGGTGCGACGGGTGACGCCTACCATATAACCCAGCCGGACCCGAGCGGTTCCGGAGCGATTAGGGCTATGCGGATGGCGCTCGACGAGGCGCTTATCGAACCCGAAGAGGTAGACTATATCAACGCCCACGGCACGTCGACAGAGGTCGGTGATGTAGCTGAGACCAGAGCCATAAAGAGTCTCTTTGGTGCGCATGCGTATAATATGCCGGTAAGCTCGACCAAGTCGATGACGGGGCACCTGCTCGGTGCGGCCGGCGGTGTGGAGCTTATAGCGTGCGCGCTCGCCGTTGATCGCGGTACCGTGCCGCCGACGATTAATCTGGAAAGCCCAGACCCCGAATGTGATTTGAACTATGTCCCGAATACGGCCGTCTACGAGGATATTTCGGTGGCGTTATCGAACTCATTTGGGTTTGGCGGACATAACGCATGCTTGATAATTAAGAAATATACGCGTTAGTTGCGATTTAATTTATTCGATTAGGGCTTCGCCGAGACATAATGGCTAATAGCTCATAGATGATGACGAGTGCTATTAACTATGAGCTATGTGCCATACGTTTTTAGGGCAGCCCGCAAAAGGGGTTGAGAAGATGTCGTTACCTGAAAACATCGCCATGGCCGAAACATACCTGGATGTGGAGTTTGAAAACAAGCGGTTACTCTTCCAGGCGCTGACGCACAGGTCGTACAGCTTCGAGCAAGACTTGCCCGAGACAAACGAGAAGCTCGAGTTTTTAGGAGACTCCGTTCTCAACTTAAGCGTCACCGAGTATATCTATCATGAGTTTCCCGACTTGAACGAAGGAGATTTAGCGAAGCTTCGCGCGAACGTCGTCAACGCCAATTTTTTGGCCGATGTCGCCAAGACTTTACATGTTGGAGAATGCTTGCTTATGGGCAAAGGCGCCGAGCAGACCGGGGGTAGGACCCGCGTCTCGATTTTGGGTGACGCGCTCGAAGCCATTATCGGCGCTATCTACCTCGACCGGGGCATGGACGCCGCGAAGGCTTTTATTCTTGCAAACTTCTCCGACCTGGTGGATGATAGGGCCTCGAAAGGGCATTTCGGCGACCCGAAGACGAGACTTCAAGAGTTGGTTATGGCCAAATACGGCAACATACCGAGATATCGCACTGTCGAAGAATTCGGGCCGATTCACGATAGAAGTTTTATGGTAAAAGTCTATGTGAACGACCAGTTGTACGGGGGCGGCGTCGGTAAGAGCAAGAAGAAGGCCGAGCAAGAAGCGGCCAATGAAGCGTTAAATAAGCTCAGGCATGACCGGTAATATCGTGGGGAAAGTCTAAATAATAGCATTATGGGGAGAGCGACAATTGCAGCTAAAATCGTTGACGGTACGTGGCTTTAAGTCTTTCGCAGAACGGACAATACTCCGCTTTGAGCCGGGTGTTACCGCTATCGTCGGGCCCAACGGGAGCGGTAAGAGCAACATCAGCGATGCTGTGATGTGGGTTTTAGGTGAACAGAGCGCCCGAACGTTGCGGAGCGGCTCGATGGAGGACGTTATATTCGCGGGCAGTGCGGCAAGGCCCGCGTTGGGTATGGCCGAAGTCTCCCTTACGCTCAGCAATACCGATGGTACGCTGCCGATCGAGTTTAGTGAAGTGACCATAACGAGGCGCCTCTATCGCTCGGGAGAGAGCGACTACTACATAAACAACTCCCCGTGTCGGCTCCTCGATATTCAGGAACTCCTGTCCGACTCGGGTTTAGGCAAGGGCCTATACTCTATCATTGGACAAGGCCGTCTCGAAGAGATTCTCAGCAGCAAACCGGAGGAGCGGCGAAATCTTCTGGAAGAAGCGGCGGGAATTCTAAAGCATAAGAGGCGAAAGGAGCGCGCCATAAAAAAGCTCTCATCTATGGAGCAAAATCTGCAGCGCGCCAAAGACATCTCGCAAGAAGTCGGGCGCCGGCTCAAACCGTTGCAAAGCCAGGCCAATAAAGCCCATGAACATTTTGCGCTCAACCGGCGATTACGCACACTGGAAGTAAGCCTCGCCGTCATGGACCTCAAAGAATTGCAGCGGGACTGGGAAGAGGTCATCGCCAAGGAGACCCTGCTCGGCGGGGACCTAAGTGCGCTCAAAAAGGAACTCTCGGGCGAACATGGAACATCCGAGAAGCTCCAACTCGAATTCGAAACGAAGAATTTCTATTCCGGCGACATAAGTGAGAAACGAAGGAAATTGCAGTCATTCGAAGAGCGGCTGCGTTCAAGTATTATCGTTCTGGAGGAGAAGTTTAAGAACATCGAGCAAAGAATTGGCGATATCCGACACAACATATCCCAAGCTGAACAGCGAAAACATAGCCTCAACGACCAACAGAGATGGTTAGACAAGGAGCGGGCAGGCCTCGCGTCGGCGCTAGAAGCCAACGAAACCTCTGTTGTGGACCTCGAAGACAAAGTCAAAGCCCTAGAGAAGAAGCGGGGCGATCTGGAGGCCGACATCAGCAACCTCAAAGTCAAATCGCAGACCGAGACGCGCGCAGCCGAAGATTACCAGCGCTCCATCGGTGATTTACTACTCGCGATTCAGACGGCCGAGAACCAGCTCGAGTTCTTGAGGGAGGAATTCTCGTACGCGAAAAAGAACAAAGCGAAATTGTATCAGAGTGTCGAGGACAAAAAGCGCGAAATCGAAATGATCGGCATCGAACTCTCCCGACTTGAATTTCAGCTCAACGAAAACAGTATGCACTCGGAGCGGTTGTCCGCGGAGCTGGAAGACGCCCGTGAATCGGAGAGCGTGTTGCGCGAGGAACAAGCCGGCGTAAAGGCGCGAATACAAGCGCTGGCCGATATCATAGACTCCTTTCCGACCGGTGATGATATAGTGCAATCCCTTGGCTCGATAGAGATACCGAGCCTGTTGGGCCTCGTCAAGGATGTTATTACGGTAAAACCGGAGTATGAACGCGCTATCGAGGCGGTCCTCGGCGGCGATATATTCTGCGTCATCCTCGAAGACGCCGAGGACCTAGAAGGTATCGTACGCGCAAAACATCGCGAATCCGCTGGGATAACATCGTTCATCACCAGTGACCGGGCGCGGTTTAAGCTTCCGAACGACACCTTGCCGTTAGCGACATGGGCTCTCGAAGTCGTCTCGTACCCGGATGAGTTCAAATTCGCCATCAGCGCGCTATTGAGTCACGTCTACATCGTCTCGGGCATCGATTCGGCCCTACGGCTACAGGAGAAACTCGACCACGAGATAATCGTCACGACCGATGGCGAAGTCGTTCTCCCTAACGGCAAGGTAATTATTGGCGCCGCGAGTGAGGCGGTGGGAATACTCAGCTACCAGAGGGAGCTTAGGGAGCTGGGAGACGCGCGGAACGCGGTAGAGCAAAAGATGGCGCACATCCGTGACAAACGCCGGGAACTCGTTGATATGCTGAAGAGCCGGGAATCGAAAAAAGCGGATATTTGGTCGGTTATCCAGGCCAAACGCGTTGAACAATCTAAACTGAAGCAATCCCTCGCCGACATGGAGCCGGAGATTGAGCGTATAGCCGGTCGCGAAAGAGATATGCGCTCCAAGATCGACGGTCTGGAGACGAACCTTAAGCAAGACCGCGAGGACATACTCAAAATCAAGCAGGAATTGAAGCTCCATCGGGATAAGCTCTATTCGACTCAGTTCAAGCTCGACGACTCGGTGAAGACGCGCGATGCGTGGCTGGAGGACGAAACAAAGCTACGACTGGACCTCGGAAAGCTTGAGGTGGACATAGAGTCCATAAAAGATAAAGACGCAAACCATGCGCGCAGGCTTAACAATATTAGCAAGGAACTACACACCTTCGACGAGCAAACGGAGCAGGAACGCCGGTTCTTAGGCTTTATCGAAGCGCTTAAGGCAAGAGTATTGCCGCTCAAAACCGCCTATGGGATGCTCGTTGAGTCGGTGTCGTTCAGGCACGATCAGATATCGGAGATGGTTGCCTTTGAGGAGGGAACACTCGAGGATCTCCGCCAAGACCTGCGCCGGAGCCAACTCCACATAAGCAGGCTGAGTGACCGTATAGAAGCGACGGTCAAGAGCATACACGAACTGGAAGTCGGTAAGGCACAGCTCGAGCTTAAAGTGACGACCGCGGTTCAAAAAGTCGTCGACGAATTCGATGTGCCCCTCGAAAAAGCGCTCGAGCATGACCTTGGAATTTCGCGCGAAGAAGCCGAGACCGAATCGTCGGGGGTTCGCAGAAAATTAGCGATGCTCGGGCCGGTCAATCCTATCGCGGTCGAGGAGTACGAGCAACTTCAGGAGAGATATGCGTTCTTTACCGACCAGATTCAGGATTTACAGAGGAGTAAGCGCGCATTAATGAGGGTCATCAGCGCTATCGAACAAAAAATGCAGACTAAGTTCGTCGACACCTTCGAGCTGGTAAACGAGAGTTTCCAGAAGGTCTTTGAGTCGCTCTTTCCGGGCGGCCAGGCCGAACTTATCCTTAGTGAGCCCGATGACGTCGCCAACAGCGGGGTCGACATCATAGCGCAGCCGGGCGGCAAGAAGCTGCAAAGGCTCTCCTTGCTCTCAGGCGGCGAGAAATCGCTCGTCGCACTGGCCTTTTCGTTCGCGATATACCAGATTAAACCGAGCCCGTTTTATATACTCGATGAGGTCGAGGCGGCGCTCGACGATATCAACCTGCGGCGATTTATATCGCTAGTCAACAAAATACGAAGGGACAGCCAAATCCTTATCGTGACCCACCAGCGCCGGACGATGGAGGTAGCCGATTCGCTCTACGGTGTCTCCATGCAAGCCGACGGAGTCTCCCGTCTGATTTCACAGAAATTCAGCGAAGTCACCGTAGGCACTGCTTAACTCCACAGCCGGCTTCGTCGGCGTCGCTAGTCTGTGCAGGCAAAATGCCATATGTTATGATAATAATCTCCTGCAGGATTTTCATGGATTAGACACAGGGATTTTAACTGATCGTAGCTCAGCCCTTTAGGGCTGATAACGGCCATGCATATGCGATTATCAGGGCTAAAGCCCTGAGCTACGGGAGATTAAATATGAGCTGCAAAATCCCTGAGACAAAAGCCGCATTGAGTGACATAAACGATTGAGGTGCTGATCGAGTGAAATGGTTTAGGCGTCAAGAAAAACATGGTGAAGCGGAAGAGCTTGAGGCTATAGAAGTCGATGAGGCTGCGCGGGCCGCGGAAGAGGCGACTGATGAGGCGGCCGAAATAGAGCCGGAAGTGCTCGAAGAAGCCGATGTCGAGCCCGAAGATGTCTTCGAGGAAGAGAGCGACCAAGAGGACGTATCCTGGTTTGCGCGCCTCAAAAAAGGTCTGAGCAAGAGCCGAGAGAATATCGTCGGAAAAATCAGCACGCTCTTGACGATGCACGGCAAGATAGACGAAGAACTTTGGGACGAGATTGAATCCATTCTAATCCAGGCCGACCTTGGAATCCATTCGACGATGCGGGTCATCGACAGCGTGCGCGACATTGTGGAACGCGAGAGAATCAGCGACGCGGGAGAGGTGATGGGCCTGCTCAAAAGCGAACTCACCCGCATTCTGAAGACTGAAGCCCCGCAAACTCTCGACCATGCCGCCGGGCGGCGCATCTACCTGATAGTCGGCGTCAACGGCACCGGAAAGACGACCACCATCGCGAAATTGGCGCGAAGTTTTGTCAAAGAGGGGCGATCGGTCTTGCTCGGCGCGGCGGATACGTTTAGGGCGGCAGCCGTAGAGCAGCTCGATATCTGGGCTAAACGGATGGGTGTCGATATCGTAAAACACGAGCGCGGAGCCGACCCCGCCGCCGTCGTCTACGATGCTATCCATGCCGCCGCCGCGAGGCGCACCGATGTCCTTCTAATCGATACGGCCGGCCGGCTCCATACCTACGTCAACCTCATGGAGGAACTCAAGAAGATTAAGCGCATCGCCGAGCGCGAAAAAGGCGATGCCGACCTTCGGACATTGCTTGTAATCGATGCGACTACCGGCCAGAACGGTATAGCGCAAGCACGTCTTTTCGACGAGGCGCTCGACGTCGATGGAATCGTGCTGACAAAGCTCGACGGCACCGCCAAGGGCGGAATCATTTTAGCCATCCACGACGAACTGGCCATACCGATCCGATATGTCGGTGTCGGTGAAGGAATGGACGACCTCAAAGACTTCAACGCGGACGAGTTTATAGAGGCGCTCATCGGCTCTTAAGCGCGCCTTAAAATTGATTATTGCCGCGCCAACCCGCAGCGGACTTTGTCCCTAAAGATTCCAGAATTTAATCCGATAGAACATATATGCAGCTCACAGGCGACAGGTGTTGATGCCGCATATAACCCGTAGCCGACACAAAAATTTTGGAGGCCATACAACATGAAACTCGCGTTTGCAGTGGCGGTTAATATTTCGATCATCGCGTCCATCGTAATCCTCATCCGCGAGTACCGCGGGAAAACCGAACGGAAGTACCTGATAGGAGCAGCCGTCTTCGCAACAATGCTCTTGGTCGTTCTCGGCGGCTCGATAGCGGATATCTTCTCTCTAGCGCTGCCCGCCCTCATCCATAAGGCGAGTGACATTGTAGCGGTACCGGTATTTTTAGCGGCGGGAGCGGTCATATATTCAATCGCGGCTTCGAGCGAAGAGACCGTCAACGAGTCGCAAATCCGCGCTCAAAGACACGTCAGCCAAGGTAATTTTGCCATGGCCAAAGAGGAGATCGAGCTGGCAATCGCCGCCAATCCGAACGATGCGCTCAACTACTACGCGCTCGGTGTCATCCACTACAACTTGAAGCAATTCGGCAAAGCTCAGAAGAATCTCAAGCAAGCGGTCTTCATAGAACGAAGCAACTCTGACGCGTGGTTCCTGATAGGGCGAATCTATTACGAGAAATACGATTTCGACCGGGCTTCAAAGTATTTCGAAAAAGCCGTCGAGATAGACCCCGCGATGATAAAAGCGCGCTTCGGCCTCGCCGCCATATTATTCGAACGCGGACTGATTGATGAGGCGCAACACCACTACGCTAGGATTATCGAGGTCGACCCGATGAATGCCAACGCACACTACAACCTGGGCTCATGCTATCTCGAAAAAGAACTCTATCGCGAAGCGATTCGGGAGCACGAGATATCGGCGGGCCTCGATACCAACAATGCCTACGCGTATTATTGGATCGGGTATTCATATATCCGGCTCGATGATAAAAAGCGCGCGGGGCAAGCCTTTGCCAGGTCGCTGGAGCGCGGTTACGAGGGAGCGGCCGAAGCGCTCAAAGATCTGATCTAACGTGCTCGCTTCGACGGCGGTTTGCGGCCGGGCGGCGCGGTACCGCCGTTTTTTTTGAACCGCTATCGACGGTAAGTGGTGAGCATTTTGCATAGTTGTGGTACATTATCCGCATGAGCAAGAAACAGCCTATTCTATTCAGTATTTTCCAGGATGCTTTTTACTTCTTCGATAAGCATTGGATTGTAATAGTCGCGGGAGCATGTCTATCGGTCGGGCTCGCCGATATCGTCAGCTATCTCTTGAGCGTCTTCGTTCCGATGGGCGCTGTCGATCTCCGAGCCGCCACCGGCGGCGACATCAAGATCGAAAACTATATTCTTGTTGAAGCCGGAGCCGTTTTCCTCGCCGGCGTCTGGTTTCGCGGCTATATAGCGGTCCTCGTAGGGGGCGATGCCGGAGCGACCACGCCGAGCCTATCCAATGCCTTCAAAGCAGCGGCCAAACTCTATCCGCGTTTGCTCTCCGTGAATCTCGTCGCCATTATCATAACCTACAGCACGGCCGCTATCGGATTGCTCATCATGTCGGCAAATGCGCTCGGCGCTATCTTTCTCGTGCCGGCTATCTTGTTTTCCGTATGGTTCTCGCTGATAACTCCCGTCGCCGTCTTCGATAGCGCCAAGGGAATACTGCCGCGACTCAAAAGAAGCCGCGCGTTAGTCAGCGGCCACTTCATACAACTCCTTTTTCTCATGTTTGTAGTCGTTACGCCGACATTTGCCATGGCCGGTATCGGGGAAGAGACGTCGCTTTTCTGGCCGGTGCTGACCTTCGTCAATGTCAGCACCGCGATAATCGACGGATTGTTCGTCACTTTCGCCTACCATCGCCTGAGAGCCGCCCATGCGGCCGAACTTCTCGCCAAGAGGGATGCCGCACAGCCTTCCAATGATTAAAGCGCCTGACCCTGTGGGATTATCCGCGTGACCTGCGATGCGGTTTAATCCATGTTTTCGCGCCCCCATCCAAATCCTTGACAGTATTTACTACCTGGTATAATATGAACAAGGCTGGGAATAGTCTTCCCGGCTGAATTTCATTTACTTCCTATAAAAGTAGGGATTTTAGTGTTCGATAATCTGTCTACAAGGCTACAGGACATATTTGGCAAACTAAAATCGCGCGGAAAGCTCTCCGAGAAGGATGTCGACGCGGCCATGCGCGAGGTTCGCCTTGCGCTGCTCGAAGCCGATGTCAACTATAAGGTCGTTAAAGACTTCGTTTCCAAAGTAAAAGAGCGCGCTATCGGCGGAGAAGTCCTAGATAGCCTGACCCCCGGCCAGCAAGTCGTAAAGATAGTCAACGAGGGTTTGACCGAGTTGATGGGCTCGACCGAGAGCAAGCTGAGTTTCGCCCCGCGACCGCCGAGCATCATCATGCTGGTGGGACTGCAAGGGTCTGGTAAGACGACGACCTCGGCTAAGCTCGCGCACCACCTGAAGTCGAGCGGCAAACGACCGTTCCTGGTCGGCGCCGATGTCTACAGGCCGGCCGCGATCGACCAGCTGAGAACCCTTGCCGAAGAAAACAATATATTCTTTTATAGCGACGACCCGTCGACCGCGCCGCTGACGATAGTCAAAGACGGTGTCAGGGCCGCCAACCAGAAAGGCTCGGACGTCATAATCGTCGATACGGCGGGCCGCCTCCATATCGACGATGAAATGATGCAAGAGTTGGAGCAAATCAAAAGAGAAGTAAAGCCCCATCAGATTTTGCTCGTAGTCGATGCGATGACCGGCCAAGACGCTGTAAATGTCGCGCTATCGTTCCGCGAACGCCTCGACTTCGACGGCGTTGTGATGACAAAACTCGACGGTGACGCCCGAGGGGGCGCCGCGCTCTCCATCAAAGCCGTGACCGGGCGACCGATAAAGCTGGTAAGCGTCGGCGAGAAGATGGACAGCCTAGAGCCGTTCCACCCCGATCGCATGGCTTCAAGGATTTTGGGCATGGGCGATATTCTGACGCTGATTGAAAAAGCGCAGGCCAATATCGACGAAAAGCAAGCGCGGGAGATGGAAGATAAGCTGCGCAGAGCGGATTTCACCTTCGAGGATTTTCTCAACCAGATGGAGCAGATGCAAAAGATGGGACCGATAAACCAACTTATCAAGATGATTCCCGGCATGGGTAAACTGCCTAAAGATATTGCGGTCAACGACCAAGACTTGGCGCGTATCCGCGCTATAATACAATCGATGACACGCCAAGAACGGCTAACACCCAATATAATAAACGGCAGCCGTCGCGAACGCATAGCGAAAGGGAGCGGGACGGACACGCACCAAATAAACCAATTGCTCAAGCAGTTCGCTCAGACCAAGAAGATGCTAAAACAGCTCGGGAGCGTGCGGGGCAAGGGACGCATGCCGAAAGGGTCGTTCCCGTTTTTGGGGTAAACACTTATTAGCTGTAGGCTCGCGGGATGGGGGATTGGCCGGGCGATAAAGCGATTTAAGGCCCATGCCACTAGCAAACAGCCAAGACTTCTGTTAGTTTTAAATATGTTCAACTTTGGAATAGTGGAGGAGGTGACGGTTTGGCAGTTAAAATACGTTTATCGAGAGTAGGCGGAAAGAAGAATCCGCATTATAGGGTAGTAGTAGCAGACTCGAGATCGCCGCGCGACGGTCGATTTATCGAGGTTCTCGGTCGGTATAATCCTCAGACTGAGCCATCTTTTATTGAAATCAATAATGAGAAGGCCTCTGAATGGTTGAAAAAGGGCGCTCAGCCCACAGACCAAGCGAGAAATTTGCTGAAAATAGCCGGTGTTATCGAATAAAGTAGTCGCGGGAGGTGTTCTAGTGAAAGAACTGCTTGAGATGCTCGCGAAAGCGGTCGTTGATGAGCCCGATAAGGTCAATGTGACAGTGGTCGAGGGCGAAGTATCTGTTATCCTGCAACTCCATGTGGCGCCGGACGATATTGGAAAGGTCATAGGCAAGCAAGGCCGAATCGCTAAGGCGATACGAACTATCGTAAAAGCGTCAGCGGTCAAAGAGGGAAAGCGCGCGATCGTAGAGATCATCGGTTAAGAGAGGCCGGGATTGCGAATGCGACCGAAATATTTGATTGTGGGCGAAACACACCGTCCTCACGGCCTGGCGGGCGAGATAGCGGTATCCGCCTTGACGGATTTTCCAGACCGTTTCAAAGAAGGCGCGGTCTTATATTTGAACCCGCCGATTCCGGCGATTGAGAAACTGGTCATCGAGGGGATAACGAAGACGCCACGCGGATACCTCATTAAATTTGCGGGGGTCTCGCGAGAGGGCGCTGAGGCCATCGGAAAGCGCAGCCTGGTAGTTCCGGCTGAAGAAGCCGCGCCGTTGCCCGAGGGCGACATCTGGGTTCACGATATCATCGGTCTGGAGGTCTACACGATAGACGGCGAGTTTCTGGGTTCGATAAGAGACGTGTTGCGAACGGGCAGCAACGATGTCTATCTGGTACGAAATGGGAGGGAGTATCTCATTCCGGCCATCGCCGATGTCGTCAAAGAGATTTCGCTCGAAGATAATAAGATGCTAATCGAGCCTATTCCCGGCCTACTGGAGTAGGCTTTTCGGTGTGATTAAAACTTCTTCATGAGGTCGGCGGCGAGGAGTTCGACGGGCGCATAATTATCCGTTAGAATCATCGCTTCCGAAAAGTCCAGCGGCTCCCGGTATTCGATAAAGTCTCCGATCGGACCGGGTGAGCCGAGTTCTTTGCGCGACGCGACCAGCACTATGTTGTTGATACTGTTTGGATTTGCGTCTTCGGCCAGGTAAATGCGCCATTCCGGGAAAGTCTCGTTTACGGTCTTAAGTAAGCTCTTAAAAAACCTGCTGTATTCACCGTCAGGATTACTGATAATATTCAGCACCGCGATGCCGTCCGGCTTGAGAGCCGCCGCCAACTCTTCGAAGAACTCGTTAGTAGTCAAATGATATGGGATAAAGAGGCTGTTGTAAGCGTCGAGCATTATCACATCATACTGTTTCTCTGTTGCCTGCAGGAACATCCTTCCGTCCATGGCGATGGTGCGGAAATTGTCGTTTTTCGGCATATCGAAATAGTCATACGCGACATCTATGACCGCTTGGTCGATTTCTATCGAGTCGACCGTTATATTTTCGCGGCCGGCCAGGAGGGCCTTAGGGATGGAGCCTCCGCCCAGCCCTATAAGTAAAAAATCGCCTGCGTCGGGCTTGAAATGCGCCGAAGCCTCATCAATGAGCCTGGTGTAGCTGAAAAGGTGCTCATTCGGGTAGGTTTTGAGCATGCCGCTCTGGAGCAGCTTTTCCGTAAAGATCAAATATCTGATATCGCCCTGGTCCCCGACGAAGATATCATTATACATCGATTCGTGCGTAAAGACCGTCTCCATATTTCGCATCGAAACGGCGAGTGTGGGTGACGTAAGCGCGGCTGTCAATATCAAGACCGTTGAGACAAGAACACCGGCCGTTCGGCGCCAGAGGCGCTGCGACACGAAGACGGCCAAAGCGAGCGTTACAAGTACCGCTCCGAGAGTGAAGATCACTTCGTTTACGCCGAAATACGGTATCAAGACAAAAGTGGTGGCGAGCGTGCCGAAAATGCTGCCGAAAGTCGAAACCGAGTAGAATTTTCCGACCATATTGCCGAGACGGTCGGTCTCGGCGACACCTAGCTTGACGACATAAGGAGAGACCATGCCCAGCCCGACGCTCGGCAAGAAAAATAGAATCATCGATACGACCAGCGCTCCGTAATTTACGAGACCAGTCGCGAAAAAGAATCTCGACAGCGGGGGAGCGAGCGGCGGTATTATAAATGTGAGCATGCCGGCGGCGGCGATAAAACCCGCCAGGTAGACCACGCTAGGCCTTTTGTCCGAGACGATACCTCCAACATAATACCCGGTGCTGAGAGCGATTAGAAATACGGAGATTACACTGCCCCACACATAGACCGAGGCGCCGAAAAAAGGCGAGAGCAGGCGTCCGCCGAGTATCTGAAGACCCATCAATACCGCCCCGCAGACGACCGCTATAACATAAAGCATCCAAAGATAGAGCGGGTTCGAGGAATGCCCCTTCTTATTTGTGTGTTTTTTGACCATTCAGAAGCCACCTCGTCGTTATAGATGGTTGTCCTTTGAACAATATATCACAATCGCCAATCCCTGTTAATCTATGCGCCGGTCATTCTTGACTCGATGGCGACCGCCTCCGACCATTCTAAGTTGAACGTTTCACTGCGGAGGGCCGATGATGCCCGGCTCAACTGATAGACAGCCTCGAGATACTTTGTTAGAATGAATCAACTTATTACCAGGCACTATAGATTATTTCACGATAACTCGCGTGGCGAGAAGGCTTTTTAGGAGGTTGACTTGAGAGTACTGGTACCCATAGATGGTTCGAGACACTCGGCCGAAGCGGTCGATATCGCGATCGATTACGCAAAGTCCAAGGCGATAGAGGTCTTTCTCTTGTCCGTCGCGCCATCGACGGTCGATATGGATATCGCGCTTACGGATGCTCAAAAAACCGAGATATCGGCGGGTTTATTGAAGGGGAGCGAAGCGCTCCTCGAAGAGACGAGGGCGTATATGGAGACACAGAATGTCTCGCCCGAGTGTGTTTTGAAAGTAACCGCTAACTCGGTAGCCGAAGAGATTCTCGATTTTGCGGAGAAGGAGAGTATCGATTTGGTCGTAGTCGGCAGCCGCGGCTTGCGCGAATACGGCAGGTTCCCGCTGGGTAGCGTTGCCACCGAAGTCGTAAGATATTGCCCATGCTCGGTTTTTGTGGTGCGGATACCGTAGGTCGATCAAGCTCGACGGCGGTTACCTTGAGCGGTTTATCACTATGCCGCTAATCGAGGCTTTTTCGATTTGAGTTTATCTACAGTCGAACAAAGTCAGTCAGCCCCTCGGCGGGCCGAGTGCCGGTTGGGACTTACAATCATGGCGCGCTTTCTACCGGCAATCTAGCGGATATTTTGTTAGCCCGACATTCCTCAATATTCGATAATCTCGCCTAGCGATATTCAAAACCGCAGCCGGGATGATATAATATGACAAAGGAGCGGCTCACCTTGACTAGAGAGCATGTGTGTGAAAAATGCGGCAGGACCTGGAGGGTCATATATCCGCCGGAACTGGCGGTAAAAGTAGAAGCATGTCAGGAATGCTGTGGTTTCAAGTTCCAGCTCTTTACAGCAAACGATGGGCGGCCGATTGGCGGCATGAAAAACGCTAGTTAAGCTCATTGGCGGAGCGCTAAATAGTTGGGCGCGCGAGCCGGCAAAAGGGTCTCCGCAAACTTGCTCTTTGCCCCTAATTAGCTACGGTTGATTTAACCTCTCGACTTTTTCTTTTGAAGCGCTTATGCTGTACAAAGTCTCCATAATCATGGATAATGTTTATGTTCCTGTAATCGGGCCAGCCATAGATGATCGCGACTCGTCCAAAGGCATAGCATGCCCGCCTGCATTAGAAGGAATGAAATCAGGCGCACTATAATTGTGTCGGTCGTCTGGAGGTGAACATGGTTCAAGGCAAAGTAAAATGGTTCAATAGTCAAAAGGGTTTTGGATTTATTGAACAAGAAAGCGGCCCGGATCTATTCGTGCATTATAGCGCCGTAAAAGGCGATGGGTTTAAAAACTTGGCGGAGAATGACGTCGTTGAATTCGAGGTCATTAAGGGACCCAAAGGTGATACCGCTACTGACGTCACAGTTATTTCCCGCAGCGCAGAACCGAGCAGTGAAAAACCGCGCCCACGGAATACAGAACACACCGGCAGAGGCCAATCGAATGGTAATAAGCCTTTTAACCGCAGCATCGAAGACCAGTTGAAGGCACTTAGAAAATCCAGCAAAGAAAACCAGCAAGATTTGGCTAATAGGCTTAAGCGCAGGTAGTAAAGACTGTATTGCGAACTCTTTTCAAAAGTTGTATAAGCGATATATTCTGGGTAAATAGTAGATAATTTGTTGAGCCATACCGAGTGGAACGAGGAAGGAGCCTAACAGGCAATGAAAATTTATGTAGGAAATCTGGCGTACAGCACCGAAGAGGATACCTTGAAAGAGGCTTTTGAGGCGCATGGTGAAGTCGAGTCCGTTAACGTCATCACAGACAGGGAGACCGGTCGCAGTAAAGGTTTCGCTTTTGTGGAGATGCCCAACGATGACCAGGCTAAAGCGGCTATCGAGGCGCTAAACGGCAGCCAAGTCGACGATCGTACGCTAAAAGTTAGCGAGTCGCGTCCGCAAGAGCGTCGTCCGGGCGGCGGCGGTCGTGGCGGCGGTGGCGGCGGCTTCAGGGGCGGCGGCGGTGGCGGCGGCGGCAACCGCAGGTGGTAGAGTTGAGACACGCATAAAAGATTGAACATAAGCCCCGACTCGTATGTCGGGGCTTAGATTTTTTAAGCGCTCAGCCCTGAGCCGGCCCATATCCTTGCCATCCAACAATTGTATGCAAAAAGTCGTCATCGGCCCTCAAATTCATCATGCATTTTGGTTAACTGGATTTAAATACAAAATACAGGTATAATTAGCAAGGTCGCATTTATTACTGCTAGCTGTCCCTCGCGAAAACCCGAGGACCCTTCGGACTAACTGCGTCTAATAATAAAGTTGTGCGATTCAATACAGACGCACGTTAAGGAGATTATATGTCATTCAAACGTTTAGGAGTCGCTCTGCCGCTAGTCGAGTGGACAGAGGCGATGGGCTTTAACGAGCCCACCCCGATTCAAAAAAAGGCCATTCCGCAAGCACTCAATGGCCGCGACATCATCGGTTGCGCACAGACGGGCACAGGAAAGACGGCGGCCTTTGTCCTGCCTATCCTGCAGCGTATCAACAGCGACGGCGTAGTCAAAGCGCTAGTCGTAACGCCGACCAGAGAGCTTGCGACACAGATAGAGGAAGTAGCTCAAAGTTGCTCGCGCCATACCAAGCATAGGGCCATGGCGGTCTATGGCGGCGTTCCGTACGCTCCGCAGGGACGCAAGGTGAGCCGGGGAATCGATTTGCTCATCGCGACGCCGGGCCGCCTGCTGGATATGATGCGCCGCGGGGATGTAGATCTTTCAAAAGTGGAGATCCTCGTCCTCGATGAGGCGGACCGCATGCTAGATATGGGATTTCTGCCGGATATTAAACGTATCCTCAAGGCAGTTCCGGACAAACGACAGAACATGTTGTTTTCGGCAACGGTCTCGCGCGATGTGATGGAAGTCATAGACGACGCGCTGACAAATCCGCTGCTCATCGAGGTAAGCCACCAGAAGGTGCCGGTCGAGTCGATCAAACAGACGGTATATCCGGTTAGCGCGATGCAGAAATCGGATTTACTCATCGAGCTGCTAAAACAGCGCGATTTCAGCAAGGTCGTCGTCTTTACCCGCACCAAGCGACGCGCCGATTTCTTAAGCCGGGTGCTTATCCGCAAAGGCATACAGTCGACAATAATGCACTCCGACCGGAGCCAGGCGCAAAGAAACGCCGCGCTCGCGGGCTTTAAGGCAAATCGCTTTCAGGTACTCGTCGCGACCGATATCATCGCGCGCGGCATCGATGTCGAAGGGATATCGCATGTGGTAAATTACGACATACCATCGACACCTGAAGACTATGTGCACCGTATCGGCAGAACCGGCCGCGCGAGCGCCACAGGCACAGCCATTAGTTTGCTCTCGCACGAAGAGGTCGGGGACTTGCGAGAAATCGAAAGAATGATGGGTATTTCGCTCAATCGCGATAAGCTCAAAGGCTTCGAGTATGCCAGCCAGCAATTACCCGGGATGAACCGGTCTGCTAAGGCTGCGCCCGCTCAGGTAGCTTCAAAGCTCGCCTATGACGGAGGAGCGAAGCGCAGTATCAAGCGGAGAACAAAGCGCCGGTAAAGGATGCGGGAACGCTTAAAAGTCTCCGTAGGCATCGGAGGCGGATACGCGGTAGTGAGCGAGAGCATAATAAGAAACACGGAAGCCCTGGCAGCAACGCCGGGGCTTGACTGTTTTAGCTATCGATATTGAAGATGGCTCTAGGCCATCAACCCCAACTCGAGTGTTTTGGCATAACCGTTGATGGTTTTTTCGATGAGCGCTCGGAGTTCTTCTTTCGTCGCGGTGTTCATGATGTGCCTTACCTTGAAAAATCTTTTATAGCAGCCCCACAACGTGATGTTTCTCTTCAATTCCCGCCGGTCGACATCGACGACGGCACCGCTCGAATCCAAAATCGAAATATCGATTGCCGAGTAATAGCCGAGTTCGAGAACGTCGTCTTTGGACATCTTTTTGATGATGCCCTTCTTGGTTGAGAGGTTAAAATCAATTCTGAAGACCTCGATCAGCAAATCGTAGTCGTCTTCGACGAAGAGCGGTTTATATATGCCCGACAATTCCTCACAGAGCTGCTCGGCTTGCTCTTCGAACGCCCAGATTTCTTCTTTAGTTATGTAGCTCGAATCAGCCTTATCTTGAAGATCGCTCAATAAATCTCACCCCAGTTAATAATAGCGGTGATTGCGTCGCGAAGATAGAGAGAGCGAAAAATAGGCTATGTCGGTCTTTGAGCGTCCGCAAAAGCGTTTTAATCCTCAAAGACTACTTAACATTATTCTTCGTTCACACTTAGAATATTTCTATGATTGGCGATAGCCATCGAGTCGCTAATGTTCTTCCATGACGACACGCCGTTTCTAAAATCAGCATCGGGTAAGCCATTCGCTGTAGTGATTTGTCAACCAATGTACTTGGTCTTAAGGCCCGCATTGTCTGCCGCCGTCAGTTGTCTTCTGTCCGCAGTGACAAAAAGCTCCGCGTGCCATTCCAACGCGCATGCAATATGCAGCGCATCCATTGCGCGCAAGGCATTGTTCTCCAGTAGCTTGACCGAATGAGCAATAACACTAGGAGTTAACTGAAGCACAGTCGCATCGCGAACGTCATTTAGTAATTGGTTTTTAATCTTACGGTAGTCATGTGCCGTCAAAATCCCTTCTCGCAGTCGTCGGTTAAGCCCGGAAACTATTTCAGGCACTAAAATAATGCATAGAGCCAACTCTGACGCACGCCCAAGAAGGTGATCGATGTTTTCGCTTTCATCTTCTAAGACATATCTCTTGGCAAGAGCCGACGAATCAACCAGCAATCTCATCTTCGGCCTCACGTTCTTCCAAAATAGCCGAAGACAAGTCGCTTCCTTCCACTTGTAAGCGAAGACCTGTCTGTTTCCATGAGGGCGTCCGTTTGGGCTTGTCGGAAAATGGTACTATTTCCGCAACAGGTTTGCCGCGTCGCATAAGGATAAGCGTTTCCCCATGTTCGACCTCGGTTATAAAACCTGATGCCTTTTTGCGAAAATCCGTAAAAGTAATGGTTTTCATAGAATTGCCTCCTTAATCGCACATCTAAATGTACATCTAAGAGGTCATCGTGTCAAGACCGCGCATTCAATCTTTATCAGGCTCTCAGAACGAATAATGATTAGCCGGGTTAACAACCCAGTCGCAATCGGTCATGCCCTTTACTAAAGAGTCTTTATCGGTGACATCACCGACAACGAACTCGGCGCCTAGTTTCTTAAGCCTACTCGTGTCACTGGTTTTCCTAACAAGGCAGCGTATAGCATGCCCTGTTTCCGAGATCAGATCGGCTACATAAGTGCCGATGAATCCGGTTGCACCTGTTACAAAGACCTTCACCGACAACCCCTCCATGTAAGCGCTTTGAGCATGTAATTCGCTATTCTAGCATGCACCGGCCGTTAAGACTAGCAACATAGTATGCGCGGCAATCGAATGGCTGCATCAATATGTTAATTGCCGGCAATAAGGTTTCAAATTGGTCATAAAATACCTCGATTCATGGTAGAATACAGGGGACAGGGACAAGAGCAAAATAGTGGCGGCTCAACAATTAAACACACAATATGCCGCCGCACCTCAGCAGGTTGTCTAATTATATAAGTGCTCAAATCGCACATAGGAAGAGACCATCCAGGAGGATTTATGTCAAGGCTTGAAGAGAGTATCGAAATCGCCAATCCCCAGCACCCGCATTGCGCCACAGTCCTGTTGCTCGACACGTCGGGGTCGATGATATCCAATGGCAAGTTGAACCAGCTCAACGAGGGCTTACGGTTCTTCAAAGAGGATGTCGTCTCCGATGAGCTGGCGAGCAAGCGAGTCGATTTAGCGATTATAACCTTTGGACAAGGTGTGACCATCACCCACGACTTCTCTTCGGTCGAACAATTTGACCCGCCCACGCTCCAGGCCGGGGGCTTAACGCCGATGGGTGAGGCTATCATTAGGGCCATCGATTTAGTAGAAGAGCGCAAGCTTGAATACAAGAGCAGGGGCATCGATTATTACCGCCCGTGGATATTTCTAATCACGGACGGAGAACCTAGCGATATGCAACCAGGCGATGCGACCTGGGATAAGGTAACCGCAAGTATAAATGCCGGAGAAAACAACAAAAACTTCTTATTCTTCACGGTCGGAGTCGAGCCTGCGGATATGGATACGCTGAAGCAGCTCTCGCCCGCAAACCGAGCGCCTGTGAGATTGATGCCCGGCAAGTTCAAGGATATGTTCGAGTGGTTATCAAAGAGCCAGGGCAAAGTGTCGGCATCCAAAGTCGGCGAAAACGTCCAGCTCGATAGCCCGGCTGGGTGGGCGGAAATCTCAACAATATAGCGCAGGAGGATATGGTTGAAAAAAGATTCAACTCGGCCATTAACGACGCCGTATTTTTTTGGCGCGTCGGTCGTAGGCCCGCTTCACGTCCGGTTGAACATGCCGTGTCAAGATTCATTTGCTTTTAAGACAATCGACGAAGATTTCGCGGTTGCCGCTGTCGCGGATGGGCTTGGCAGTGCGTCGAAAGCCGATATTGGAGCTGATTTAGCAGTAAGAAGCGCAATAATGAACGCGGAAAAAGCCATACAGACAGCGCCGGAAGGTGTGGATATCGCAACCCTGGCGCGTGACGCGGTAACGGCTGCTAGGAGAGCGCTGGAGAATAAAGCCAAGACCGAAGGATATAGCCTCCGCGATTTAGCATGCACACTTCTCGTCGTCGTTACCCTCAGGGATTCGGTCGCGGCCGTTCATATAGGGGACGGCGCGCTCGTCGCCGACTCGGATAATGGTCTTCAACTCATCGCGGGACCGGGGGAATCCGAATATACCAACGAGGTCACGCCGCTTACCAGCATCGATTGGGAGCGATCGCTTAACACCACACCAATAATCTCGGGCGTAAACGGAATCGCGCTCTTTACCGACGGCTGCCAACGAGCCGGATTGAAAAAAGCCGATAATTGCTACACACCGTTCGAAGGCTTTTTCAGACCGCTCTTTAAGTATGCCGCGCAGGTCGATGATTTCGAGCCGGCAAATCAGGATATCCGCGATTTACTCGCGTCCGATAAATTAAGCGAACATTCAGAGGACGATAAGACGTTAGTTCTCGGCATTCTGCCCAAAGGAACGTAGCCGATGTCAACGCTTACGGTCTATACCCTAAAGGGCGAGAAAATCGGATTAAGAAGCACCGGCAAGAGCGGCGGCGAGGGCTCTATCTACGAAATCATCGGCAACGACGGCAGTTGCGCCAAGATTTATCACTCGCGAAAAGTCACAGCGGAACTCCACCAGAAAGTATTGAGCATGGTGGAAAACCCGCCTGACGACCCGTCTCCCGACGCGAGGCATCGCTCCATTGGCTGGCCCGAAGATGTCCTCTATAGCGACTCAGGCAGAAGCTGGTTTGTCGGCTACACGATGCCCCTGATAGACACAAAGACATTTCAGGAGACCCATAAATATTTTGACCCGTCCGATAGGCTAAAAGCGTTTGGCGGAAGCTTTACCTGGCAGCATTTGTTTACCGCGGCGTTCAATATGGCGAGCGCGGTGGCGGCCCTGCACGAGAAAGGGCATCGCATCGGGGATTTAAGGGAGACCAATATTCTCGTATCTCCAAGTGCCCTGGTATCGATAATAGATTGCGACTCGTTCCAAGTTAAAGATAGTGTGTCTGGAATTACATATTATACCCGGGTTGGTAGCGGTGAATTCTTGCCGCCCGAACTGATGGGTGCCGATTTCAGGACCAACGATTATGACCGATACTACTCGGATTTGTTTGCCCTGGCTATCGTAGTCTTCAAGTTTTTGTCGAACGGAGTCCATCCCTATCAGGCGAGAGGCCCTCTCGTCGATGACGCTCCATCGCCGGAGGAAAAGATAAAGAAGGGGTACTTCCCGTATGCCGCGCACATCAAGGGCATCGAACCTCCCAGCTACGCGCTTCCATACGACATAATTCCGCCGTCTATAAGGGCTTTGTTTAACCGGTGTTTTGTCGAGGGTCACACAGACCCTTTAAGGCGACCGACGGCAATAGAGTGGTTCGACGCGCTAAAAGCCGAGGGTGTAAAGTTAAAACAATGCTCGCAGAATGAATATCACTGGTATGGCAATCATCTTAACGATTGCCCCTGGTGTCAAACCTTGCTCAGCCTGGGCAAGGATTACTTTCCGAAGCCTTTTTATGCCGGACAACAAATCGAGCTTATCGCGGCAAAATACGTCCCTGAGTTGCCGGAGGAATCGGCGCAGGGGCAATCGCAAACGCTTACGCCGGCAACAGGACCCGCGCAAACATCGCCGCAAGGATACGGGCGTTCGAGAGTACCTCGAAAAAGCCCAAGGAAGCACCGCGTCCTATCGAGAAACATTTGGGTGGGTTTTGCGCAGATGCTCGGGGGTATTATAGCCCTATACGCCGCCTTCATGCTCTACAAATATGGAGTATATGGATTCAACCAATTCGACCCGTCCATAGACGATTCTGAAATATTTCTAGTCCAAGTCATGGCGTATGCATTCCTTCTCGTGCTTGGAATCCACATAATACGTTCCGGTACGGATGATTGGTAGAATGAATCAGAAAGAAAACGTGTTTGACCCGCTCACCAAAGCGGAGCGATCGGCACTGATGTCAAAAGTGCGAAGTATGGGTGCTAAATCAACAGAGCAAGCAGTGGAAGCTTCTTTACACGAGCACAAGATAACCGGTTGGGAGAAACACCCCGCGAGTCAGCCGGGTAAGCCGGATATATATTTCGCTAAATGCAAACTCGCCCTTTTTGTCGATGGGTGCTTTTGGCATGGTTGTCCAATCCATGGACGCATTCCAAAATCACAAATCGAGTTTTGGACAGAAAAAATCGAAGCTAACCGAAAAAGAGACAACCGGGTGCGTAGAAAAATGCGCAAAGAAGGTTATCATGTAATGCGTGTTTGGGAGCATGACGTCAAAGGGGAATCATGGATCAAAAGACTCCAGTCGATGCTCAAGCGAATCGAGCGGAACCAAGGCGATTAAGTTATATCCAGGGCTAAAGGAAGAGAAGTGGATTTATGCCGCCACCCGTTGAACGTCAAAGCGCAATGCCCATTGCCGGACGGGCATCCGCTGTAGGGCATTCTTGAGCATTTACTTTTCCCCAAACGACTGAAGTGCGGGAGGACGTTGTCTTCCAAGACGGAATCGAACTTACGAAGTTAAGAGAAAGGGCCGTGGCTTAGGATGCGATCCACAACATTTGACAATAGTTCGGGTTGTTAATAGATAATCAAGGGCTAAAACATAGCAGCTTAACATGTTATTTTGTCAGTGTAAAATTGCTTGTATAATAAGTACAGTAAATTATAATGCCTTTATAAACCCTTAATGAATATTACGATTAATGGTTTAAGAAAAGTTCGTAAGCCCAGCGGAGAGAATTAATGGCTAAAAAGAAAAATCAGTACATAGAGGGTTGTGAGGATAAGCAAAAAGAGCTTTCTTCGAAATTAATATTGTCTGAAAATGAAGAAAGCCTTTCTATTGTGGTGCCAGCCATATCTTCAGAAATACATGAAAGAGTAAAAAGATATTTAGTGAAAGGCCAAGATACTCTTTTTGATACAAATGAAGCGCTACTGTCAGCTAAAGATAAACGTTTTTTCTTACGGTCAACCCCAAACGGAGTACAACTGCAATATGAGCATCCGAACGGGCGCTTGTATCGTGGTGATTCGATTGATTGGCTCGAATCTTTAGAAGATGCGAGCGTCGATCTCGTCTTTGCTGATCCACCCTATAATATCAAGAAAGCGGATTGGGACAACTTTGAAAACCAAGAGCAATATATCGAGTGGTCTATACAATGGATTAGCCAAGCATCTCGTGTGCTAAAACATACAGGGTCCCTATATATTTGTGGGTTTTCTGAAATTCTTGCAGACCTAAGACACCCAGCATCCAAATTCTTTAAACATTGCCGTTGGCTTATTTGGCATTACAAGAATAAAGCTAACCTAGGTAAAGATTGGGGTAGATCACATGAAAGCATCATGCACTTTCGTAAATCTGATGCTACAAAATTGAATATTGATGATGTGCGCACACCTTATGGCGCACATACGCTTAAATATCCTTCACACCCACAAGCGATAACGAGTCAATATGGTAATGGTGCAAATACCAAGCGTGATAATTGGATACCGCATCCGAAAGGCGCTAAACCTAAAGACGTTATCGATATTCCAACTACCTGTAATGGCATGGGAGAAAAAACCCCACACCCTACCCAAAAGCCCGAGGAACTATTGCGTAAGTTTGTTCTTGCATCGTCAAACGAAGGCGAGCTAATTATTGACCCGTTTTCGGGTTCTGGAACGACACTTGTTGTTGCAGAACAGCTTAATAGACGTTGGATGGGATGTGATATGAATGAAGAGTATAATAAATGGGCAATCGAAAGGCTTGAAAATGTTCGTCGTATGACAAAAGACGCATGGATAGCTTTTGACCGAAAAACCGCAGAACGAAGGGAATCTATACGATGAAGCTCACTCAACTCCTAACATATGTTACCAACAAAGAGCGATTTCGTTCTGTTGATAACTACATATCGTTTTGTGCTAAGTATTTAGAGTTTATCGAGACAGGATTGCAAGCCCGGATTATTTCACAAAATGAGCTTCATTATCAATTCTTCCAATATCGAAAAGATGGTAGCTTTAACATAACGAGACCACTGAATTCTAACATGATGTATGATGCTGAGAGTTTCTCCAATGCAGTAGAGCAGTTCAAACTTACTATGTCTCAGATAAAGGATGGCGAGCAACCCTCTAATGACCTACGTGAGAACGTCATTCGTACGATTTATACTGTCCAACAATCCATAGGAGCAACACTTGATGCACTACCAGCTGGACAATCAAACAAAGCCCGAAAGGTCAACGGAGATTTATTCGAAAGACTGATTAGGTTGCTAATCGTGTCATTGGGTGTTGATTGTGTGTCGGGAACAATGCAGGTTCCAGTTAAAGATAAGAACGGGGCAGTACTGTTTAAATCTAGTTATCAACATGATCTGCTTTTAAGTACTGGCGATGAATTGAAGATTATAGGTTCCGTGAAAACATCTAGTAAAGACCGGATTGATAAAGTATTCATGGATAAGTTTCTTTACAACAGGCTTACCAATACAGATTTACCTCATATCGCCATATTTCTAAATGATGTACAACGCAAAAAGACTAGACTTGATAATGAATATGGGATTAGTTCGACATTCTTGCCGGGGCACTTTAAAGCATACACCATTAAGTTAAATCCTCTTGACGGTGTATATTACTGTGATATCCGCCCTAATATGATTGATGATACTCTCCTTGCTCAGCACATTAAGACCATCGACCACTTCTTTTATTCCGACCTTTGGGATCTCCTTAGTAGGAAAGGCCAGACACTAGAGGAAATCGCTATTGAACCTAAAGAAAACGGTGCTGATGAGTAATAATTCCCATTATAGCGGGCGGCTATTTATTTCTAAGAAGTCAGAATATTCGTTAATCAAACTAATCTTCTTGATTTAGAGGTCAGCATATGAAGAAGCCGGAAGAGATGATTACTTCAATTGCAAATATTCTAGATATTCCTATTGTGCCTGAAGAAATTATAAAAGCGGCATCTAGGGGCAGGCTGGTCATCTTTGTGGGAGCTGGAGTGTCCAGGCTTATTGGTTGTCCTTCTTGGCGTGAATTTGCAGAGAAACACTTGCAATACGTCTATGAGAAGAAATGTATTAACTATCATGAATACGTAAATTTGAAAAAGCTAGATACAAGAAAAATTCTTTCAATATGTCGGAGTATCCTTGAAAAGAATGGAATTGGGCCACCCGATAATAAAGCCTTTCTTGATCCAAAACCGAGATTAAAGACCAAATACAACATCTTTAAAAACATATATGACATGAATGCCATATATGTAACCACGAACTATGACGGGAACTTAGATGAATTTGTTAAAAACCGGTTAACTCCTGTAAGCACTGAAATTGACCCATCCATCGACCCAACAACAATCTCAACAAAGCCGACTAAAGGCAAAGTTCTATATCTAGAAAAGGAGCTTCTAATTTCAGAGTTAACGAATGGTAACGTTATTCATCTCCATGGAAGCGCTATTGATGAGAGAAGTTTGATCATAACAGTAGATGATTATTTAAGGTTATATGAGACCGATAAGAACCCAGCTGTTTTATTAACAAAGATTTTTAATAACTACACAGTACTTTTTGTCGGATATGGTCTTGAAGAGTATGAGATATTGGAATTCATGATAAATAAGTCCAGGGTTGCCAGCCAAGAGCTTAGGCATTATATGCTTTATCCGATTTTTGAAGAAGAAATCAATTTACTAAGGTTTCACAAAACATATTATGAAAAGCTAGGCATAAATCTAATTTCGTATCCAATTGGTCAAAACGGCCATGAACATCTAGATGCTGTAATTGAAGAATGGGCGAAAATAATCGGCATAAAATCAAAACCGCAAAAATTCCTAGACAGAAGAAATATAATTGATGAGGCTTTGTAATGGCGCTTAACCCAAAAGAGCAAGCTGCTCTAAATTTAATTAAAGAAGATATCTCATATGAGAACTATTTCTTTGATAAAATCTCAGGCGATAAATGGGATATAAAATGGCTTATGCCCTTAAAAAATGAAGGCTACTTTTCCGTCGCCAATGCTCCGGGCGTAATTCCTGCTGAAGAGGAAGGTTACTTTTCTGTTCCACAATGGAATGTCTTACCATATCTTGAGAAGGTCGCAGAAAACATAGCAATTCCCGACTATGAGTTATATATTAGAGAGATTCTCGGTATCATCAATGAAGTTACGGCCTCAGGAAAAGACAATTATCGCACTTTCTGGTTCTTTATAAAGATACTGCTAAAAGTACCCAACGAGCTAATACCTTTGGATACGCTTGATCATTTAAGGGCATGGGTTTCCTCAAAATTTGGTTCAGATTTTATAAGCCATGACATTGCCACAAAATTATTACCAAAGTTTCTGCCGGGGTCACCAACCCCAGATGATATCAAAAAAGCGGAAATGATATTCGATTTAATTACAACTATCAAGCCAGCTTCAGAAGCAAAAGGTAGCTCGAAATATGATCGAGCAAAAGAACAAGAATTAGCCGTTGATCGCTATTGGTATCTCAAGGCAATCAATCAGTGCAAAGAAGCAATCGGTAGACATTGCTCACGAGAGTTGATAGAGAATCTTATTAACAAGGTTGAAGCTCTTTTAAAAGTTAGCCATGCCGATATCGATCTAGAGATTGACTCTCAACAAATCCTTTTATCTCTAAAAGAGGATGACACCAGTTGTCTACTTCAAATATTAGATATTAGTACAAAGAAGCCTGAAGAGTTAATTGGCGATTTTATACAAGGGAATAAAATTGAGGGCACGCTAATTAAAGAATTAAGAACAAAGAAATGCACTAGGGATGAATTTATTAAGCATACATATAGCGAATTAGAAAAAGACCCTTTATTTAAGAAAGTCGATTCGGCTGAGCTTAAAAGAAGAATCTCGAATGCTCACAGGAATCTATTTAATGGTGAGACTTATCATTCGCTTTATTCCCAAGATAAGCATATAGAGCATTTTTCATCGGCGTTAGACCTTCTTGTATATACGCTAAAGAATGTCTTAAACGCAAAAGCACACGCCGATACCACCACGACAATTAGTATACTAAATAACCTAATGAGTCAAGATTACTTTTTTTTCCCAAAGCTCGCCATGTACATAATCGGCAGGAATTTCGAAACTTATTCTGCTCTATTCTGGGCACTTCTTACAAGTGAGTTGGGCAGTTTTGTAATTGAAGGCGAATTCTTCGGAGATGAATTAAGGCACATTCTTGAACAACTAAAAGAGTTGACCCCTGAGCAGCAAACCTTGTTGCAGGCATTGATTGAGAACGGACCCAGATACCCATTAGTTACAGACGATCCCAACGAATATCTAAAATTGTGGAAACAGAAACGTTATGATGCTCTTTCAGCGGTTCCAATATTCAAAGAGCGCTATGATAATTTGCAGAAAGATACAGGTGCTAATGTTAAATTAAGTGCTTCGATTGGGGAAGTGATGACTCAGTGGGGGTCAGGACCATCTCCACTTGCAAATGAACAACTACTTAGAATGTCTAATAAAGAAATTGCAGACTATCTAGCGGTATTCAAGACAGAAAATTTCTGGGAAGGACCGACTATTGGCGGTTTATCTGATACTTTAAGGTCTACTGTACAGGAGAATCCAGACAAGTTCACAGAAGATTTAAGCCCATACATTAATACCAGCTATCTCTATGTCTATGACATTCTTGCAGGCTTAAGAGAAGCATGGAAAAACGAAGCTCCAATTGATTGGGGCGCTTTATTAGCGTTTGTAAAATCCTACATTGATCGAGAAGAGTTCTGGAGCGATGCATTGAAAGCTGCAGATGATGATTGGCATGCAACACATGAGTGGGTCGCAGGATCGGTTTCTGAGCTTATCCAGGAAGGCACTCGGAAAGATAGCTGGGCTTTTGACGGAAAACATATTCCTTTAGCTAAGGAAATCCTGTTTATTGTATTAGAAAGGATAAGTCCCAGCAAAGATGAAAATAAAGACGCTGTATTTCATGCGCTCAATTCTGCAGAAGGCAAAGCTCTAACCGCCTTAATCTTAATAGCTTTAAGAATTGCTAGGCTAGCTAAAGAAAATCCAGCCATTGAAAAGGTAAGATGGTCTGATGATTTAAAGAATAGATTTGAGTCTGCTTTAAGTAATGGTGTAAACGATGCTTATACTTTACTCGGTCAGTATATGCCAAATCTTCTTTATCTAGATAAGACCTGGACAGAACAAAGAATTCAAGTTATGGAAACCCTTGAAGATGATGAGCTATGGAATGCATTCATGGAGGGATATCTCTTTGGCGTGGCGCTTAATCCAAGGTTCTATGAACTTATGAAGGATAACTATAAAAAAGCACTAACACACCAATTAACAGGTAGACATGCAGAAGATCTCTTAACAGACCATATAGGATTAGGATATTTGTGGAATATTGATAACTTGTCTGACGATGGCCCTTATAAAAAGCTAATAGATGATTGGAATCTTACAGACATTGACGATTTAGTAAGTTTTTTCTGGCGTATACAGAATAGCCTGGAAGAAAATAAAGATGGCAAACGAGATGAATATATTGATAGAATCTTGAAGTTTTGGCAAATGGTTTATAGTAGATACGCTTCGAGGACTGATCTAACAGATGTAGAAAAAAAACTTATAGCCAAGTCAGGATTGCTCGCGGTCTACCTAGAAGAGATAACGGACGAGAATTTAGCACTACTTTTGCTATCTGCAAAGTATATCCACACCGACCATGATTCAGCGTTTTTCATAGAAGCTCTAGATCAGCTTAAGGATAGGGGAGATGCAACTAGATCGGCCAAATATATTGGGCAAATCTTTGCTCAGATAATTAGAATACCGTTCTGCCCAGATTATGACCGTGAGCATATACGATCTATAGTTAGGTACCTTTACGAAAGAGATAACGAAGAGGTAAAGGCGCTAGCGGATGAAATTTGTAATGCATATGCACAGAACAGAATAGATTTGCTAACTGATCTCTATCAGGAGTTTAATCAATAAAACACTCGACTAATCCTAATAATCTTGTATAGTATCACTGCAGGTCAGCGACATACTTATAGAGTTTCTCCAGCTCAGCTAAGTTTGAATAGTGTCCTGTCAGGACGACGAACATGGAGCTATTGTCAAATGTTGTGGATCGCATCCTAAGCCACGACCCTATTAACTTCGTAAGTTCGATTCCGTCTTGGAAGACGACGCCCTCCCGCACTTTTGCAACCTGACGATTTTAATCCAAGAACTCGATTATCACTTTTCATATAAGAAACCTTCATCGAAAAAATTCTAGACGAAACTTGCCGTTCGCGCATTGCCCTGGTTTCTGGGCTATTTGAATTAGCTACTAATTCAAATGCTAGCACATTAATAAATAAGTTGTTCTAGTTTCCGAAACAAAAAGCCCCGGCATGGCTACCAGGGCTTTCCCTTTAGGCGTGGAGATAAGGGGACTCGAACCCCTGACCTCTGCATTGCGAACGCAGCGCTCTCCCAACTGAGCTATATCCCCATATCCAATTATCGACACCAAACATAATACTATCATAAACCGGATTTCACAACAGCCGGCGCGTCCGTTTACTCGCAAGCTCAACCAGCCCAACTCGAACTCTCGCTAAAACCGCGCGCATGCGTTACGATAATCGGAAAGACGACCGCGCGCTCTTAAGCCGTAATCGAGCGCCCGTAGCAGAGTTGGGGGGATATGTGAGCACGCGACGGACTAAAATAGGGGCAACAGTCCGCGGGAGTATCGTTTTCACGCTTATAATCAACATATTGCTCACGTTAATAATAGGTCCGGCGGCGGCGCTCGACCTTGAAGCACCGAAATTTAAAACCATAAATGTCTCACCGTCCGCCGGCTCCCCGGGCGTCGCTATTTCGGTCACTGTCACAGCGACCGATAATGTGGCCCTTAGCGGCGGCGTGGTCGGCTTCGAGTCGCCCGCCACCGGTATCGTCCGATATGTCTTTCTCGACCACACAGGAGAAAAACTCGTTGGGAGCTTCGCGGTCGACCGCTATGACGCGCCCGGCGTCTGGAAACCGGTCTATATCGAAATCTTCGACACCTCTTCAAACATATTCGCGGCGACCGGGGGCGAAGTCGACCTCAGCGGCGGCAATATTACTATCAGCAACCCGACCCCCGACACCACCGCCCCCACATTTACCTCTTTAGATATCCCAAATAAGCAGACCAACCCCGGCGGCAAGGTCAGCCTATCGATAAGGGCGGCGGATTCCGAATCGGGATTAGCTTCGGCGCAAGTCCTATGGAGTAACGGTTGGAATTCCATATTAGCGTTCTTGCCCTACAACTCGAAGACCGGCCGGCTTGAGGGAAATCTTTATATCCCAATCGACCAGAGCACCGGCACCTATACCCTGAGTTTGATCTCGGTCTTCGACCAACAGGGAAACGAATACCTGTGGATCCCCGGTTCCGCCCCGACGATGACGGGAAAAGACCTGGTGCTAGGGACCGGTGCGAAAGCGCCGGTAGCCGGATTCAAAGACGTCTATCCCGGTGATTGGTTCGCGCCGGAGCTGCTCTTCCTCGTCGAATACGAGGTCCTCGGCGGTTACCGCGACGGGACCTTCAAACCGAAAAACAACATCACCAGGGCGGAGTTCGCGAAGATGGTCTGCCAAGCTTCCGGGTGGTCTCAGACGCGGCCCGCTTCCGGCTCGTTCACCGACGTCGAGAGCGGCCATTGGGCTTACGGTTATATCGAGACAGCCAAAGCACGCGGCGTAATCGGCGGCTATCCGGGCGGTATCTTCAAGCCGGGGGCCAACATTACTCGCGCCGAGATATGCAAGATGCTCGTGGCCGCGGGCGGTATCGGCCTTGACTCTTCGGCGGTGAGTTTCACCGACGTCGAGAGCGGCCATTGGGCGCAAGCATATATCACGACCGCACGCAAATACGACTTCGTCCGTGGTTATCCGGGGAACCTCTTCATGCCCGGCGCGCCGGCGAATCGCGCCGAAGCCGCCAAGATGATATATAATGCCTACGAATACCTGGGGGCGCCTTAGTCTAGCTTGCGCCGAACAATCGGAGCAGCGCCAATGCGTTTTCGCGGTGATAATAGGCGACCGCGCCGACTGTCAACACTATGGCCGGGACCACGATTACCTTTTCGGCGGTGCCGTTGGTCTTCATTCGCAAAAACTCGACGGGCGGAAAACCAAAATGAAGCGGGAAAGGGAAGAGGAGCGGGACGCCGTCTTTGGTCAGCATGTCCGTAGCGATGTGCGAGGCAAAAGCGACCATGAAGCTGATAAAGACGATTGTCGTATCTATCGCCTCGCCCAGGGGCAACACCCCGAGCAACAGGCGCATCAGCCCCCCGAAAATCACCAGCCCCAACAGTGAATGGGTCAAATGCCGGTGACCGCCGGCGAAGAACGGGTTTATCAGGCGAGACAGGCAGCCCCCCGCCGGAACATGCGACCAAAATTTGCTGCCGGGTTTATCGATGTCCGGCGTTAACCCGCCCACAAGCGCGATGAGCAGCGAGACCGTCGCCGTCTCAAGCGTCATGTCGGCGACGGGAAAGATAACGGCGGTCGATATTACAGCGCCTACGGCGGCTAGTTCATGTGTGCGTCCAAGCATGGTGTGAATGTTCCTTCGTCCCGATACGGGCAGTCGTTTAGATACGTATTCTACAATTGGGCGCATAAACCTGCAACGCTATCGTCAAACACGCGCCAATCATCGGAATTCCTCACGCCCAACGCAAACGCTCTGACGCCCCATTGATAAACCGCGCACCATGAAGCCGCCATGATATGCGGACAACCCAGAGACATCGAAAACGCACTATTCACGGCGCGTTTTTTTGTATAATAGATATGAGGCTGACTTTCTAAGTGGGTGATAGATGATGGATTCCAAGAAAAAGACCGATGCGGATGAGTAGGACTGACCGGGGCCAAGGAGATGTCGCTTTCTAAATCGATGTTGCGGATGGGAGCGTTAGTATTGATAACGCTCTTCGTCGGCCTCACCGTCTTTGTCTGGCTAAATCCTTTAAACGGTTTTGACATCGCTTTTACAAAAGAGGTCCAAGCACAGGTTTGGCTAAGACCACTGGAAGCGACCAACGCCTTGGCGAAGATGCCGGCTTTCAGGCTTATCTATGTCGTCTCGGCACTCGCTTTTATATTGGCCAAACGCTATATAATGAGCGTGCTGGTCGCGGGGTCTCTTGCGTCGGAGCTTCTTACCTTCGCAATAAAAGCGCTTATCGGCAGGGCTCGGCCGACGCCCGACGTGGCCGCTCTTCTCGACCACTCGCCGGGCCATAGTTATGTCTCAGGGCATACGCTCGAGTATACGCTGCTCTTCGGCTTTCTCGGCGTCTTTGTGCTCGCGGTCGTCAAGGCCAGGGTCGTGAGATATTTGTCGGCGGGGCTCATCTTTGCCTTGCCTCTCGTCATCGGCATGGGCCGCGTCTATGCGGGGGCGCACTGGCTCACCGACGTTGTCGGTAGCTATCTGTTGGCGGGTGCTATAATATTGACGGTAGTCGGCGCTTACGGGCACGCACTCAGGCCTCGCCGAAGACCAAAATAAACAAGCGGATGTTATCCGAGCCGACGCTGTTTCTGTTTCACTTGGCATGGGTATGAATAAGAGCAAAATCTCGAGGTATAACATATGAGCGATCAGGATACGACCGGCGAAAAAATCGATGTTTTAGGTAAATTTACGCACGCCGAGCTTATTCAAGCAAGGCAAGCGGTCTTCGACACGGCTGTCGACACAATATATATCTTCAACATCGACGATCTGAAAATCCTCGATATGAACCCTTGGGGCCTTGAGCAACTCGGTTTTACTATCGAAGAGGTGCGCCAAAAAAATTTCTACGATTTGCATGCGATAGAAGAACGCGAGCGCGCCGAGGAAATCGTCGCTCAATATCTTAGAGACGGGGGGATATTTGCCGTGCGCGACCTCCACCTGCGCAGAAAAGACGGGACCCTGATACCGGTCGAAAAGACGGGCAGGCTTACCGAGGTCAACGGTAAACAAATCGGCCACTGAATCTGTCATGACTTGCGCGAGCAGATAAGAGCCGAGAGCGAGATCCGCAAGCGCATCGAAGACCTGGAGGTTTTCAAAGTAGCGGCGCTCGACATATCATCCGGCAGGGACATGACCTCACTCTATGCCACGATAGTAAAGAGCGCGGTCAGGCTTCTCTCGTGCGATGCCGGCGGTATCGCCATATTCGACGACTCCGAGCATGTCATAAGGTTTCCGTTTGTCCACAACTTGCCGGAAAGTATCACCCATAAGAGCATCAGACATAATTCCGATATCTTCAGCGAGACAATTAGCACAGAAAGGTCGAGCATCGTCTCGCCGGGCAAGGAAGCGCCGTACCCGTTGAATGTTTTACACGACGAAGGCATACGCTCACTCGCGCTCGTCCCCTTGATAGCGCGGGGACTACGGGGACAAACTCTCGGAGTCTTGTGGGCGGCAAGCCGGAAAACGGATAAAACTTTTACCGATTACGATATGGTCCTCCTCGAGTCTCTCGGCGCTCAAGCCTCGGTATCGATCGACAATATCAATCTCTTTGTCGAACAGCAACATATCTCAGACGTTTTGCAACGAGGTTTCTTGCCGGACAAAACACCGGTGATGTCACAGACGGATTTCGGTATTTTCTACGCGTCGGCTACTGAAGCGGCTGTGGTGGGCGGTGATTTTTACGACTTCATACCGTTGAGCAAAGAGACGATGGCTCTGGCGTTAGGCGATTCATCCGGCAAGGGCGTTGAGGCGACCGCCGATGCGGCCATGGTCAAGTACTCGCTACACTCCGCATTGTTCGGCGACCCCGACCCCGCGAAAACGCTGACCAAGAGCAACGCGGTAGCTTACGCCCAGCTTAAAAACGGCCATTTTGTGACACTGGTTTACGGGGTTTATGATGCCCGCTCCGGCAAACTCGACCTCGGTATCGCGGGTCACCCGTATCCCATCCATTACAGTTCTCGGCTGCAAAGCGTGGAGTTCGTCGAGGGCGAAGACCCCGCGTTCGGCCTTGTCCGCGACAATGTGTACGAAAGCCGTGGGATAATGCTGGAGCCGGATGACGTCATGGTTTTTTATACCGACGGCATCATCGAACTCCGCCGCGACAAAGACCTCTACGGCGCCGGCCGCCTCGCCGACGTCGTTCTAAAAAACGCGCGGAAAGGCGCACAAGAAATCGCCAACTCGATTATAGACGCTACAAGAGAGTTTGCCGCCGGCAAGTTTACCGACGATATCGTGGTGCTGGTTATAAAACGAGTTGCGGGAACGACATAAAAATCGAGGTAATGTCGGAGGCTTTTTTTGATGGAACTCGTCATTTTTGGCGCATTCGTCACCTTTATCGCTTACCGCGTAGCATATACCGCCCTAAAGGGCCGCTATTTCGAATCATTTTTAGCGGCAGGCGTCGGTATTCTCACAACGCAAATATTTGTCGTCGCCAATTACTCCGGCGAATTCTTCCGGGAGAGCACTAACATGAGCGTTAACATCGCTCTCCAAGGGTTCGGCCTTTTCTTGATTGTGACTTCCGCCGCGCTCTTGACCGCGACATTCCTCTCCAAGAGAAAAATAAGCGGAATCGTTTCGGAGTGGGGAAGCACAAAGCTATTTCTCGCCCAAGGTGTCTACGGCGTTATTCGGCACCCGATCCAACTCGCCGGCATCCTAGCCGCGCTCGGCGTCGCTTGCATGATGGCGAATTCGGCCATTGTACTCCTTGCGTTACCGGCCGCCGCCGCCTTCTATGTCTCCGCCGCCGAAGAAGATAAGCACAATCTTTTAAACCTCGGCTTCGAATACGACGAGTATGCGGAGGCTATTCCTTCTTTCAACTTAGTCGCGGGCTTGTTGAAATCGCTACGTAACCGGCGACTCGGTTGAGACAACGGTTGTCGCACGACCCTGCCGCCGGGCGTTTCAACCCCCGCTGGTCTTCTCGATAACGCGGACTCACGCCCCTCGGCTGAAGCGATATTAATCTGCCAATAGCGCTCTATTAAAGTATAATGTCTAAATAAACAATCAAAGGATAACTAATCGAACATACCGGCAACCAAGTATTAATCACGTTAGAGATATGGATTACCTGTCGCCGAAAACGCCGAAAAAATCGTTTATAGTGTACGGTGCAATCCCGGTCTTGCTTGCGGTAGCGGCAATGGTCGCTTATTATGTCATCGCCTACAACGCAACGCGGACGGTGAGCGATGGCGTAAAAGAGCGGTCATACGAAGCATATAAGGCCGGCGATTTCGACACGGCAAAGACCGGGCTCGAGGATTACTTAAAGGACCACGACAACGATTTCGAAGCGCGGAGTACTCTCGCGACATGCTATGTTCAGCTCGGAGAAACGGAGAAAGCATTCCGCGAAACCGAAGCCGCCCTTGAACTAAGACCCCTCGACCCCGACGCATTATACCGGGCGGGCTGCCTGGCTTTCGACGCCGAGCGCCCAGAGGACGCCATTGCCTACCTGGAAAAAGCGATAGCCGCAAAACCCAACACCGTCCAGTATCATTACCGCTTGGCCGATGTTTACACCGAGACAAAAAATTTCCGACGAGCGCAAGCCGAATGGAAGAACGTGCTCGACCTCTTGCCGAGGGGCGAGCCCCATGCCGCCGAGATCCACAAGAAAATCGGCGATATTTATATGGGTATCGGTGTGACGAGAAAAGCCGCGGTCTCCTACCGAAAAGCGCTCGCCGTAAACCCGGACGACGCCTACGCGAAAGAGCGTTTGTCGAAGGCGGTGAGGTAATCGATGTTGGGCAAGCGCAAGCCTAAACCCAAGCCCAGCTTGTCGCCGCGGCGGTATTCTCGCGCCAAGTACATCGCCGCCGCTGCGATCGCGCTTGTGATAACCGCGTTTTTCATAGGCTACGCAAAAGATTCTTACGCCTATAAGACCGACGGGCTTCTCGTCTATGGAGCGGGCGCTGACAGTGCCCCCAAACATCGCCTATGGGACCATGGTTTGTCTTCTTGGGGCAACCAAACGGACTCCGCTGTCGCCGGCGCCACCATAAACTGGGTTATCAACCAGACCGCCAAAAACCGGAAGGAAAATATCTCCGGTATCTTGACGACCAACGGCGGGAGCGGGAGCGACCTGCGCATACGGAGATGGAACGGCTCAAGCTGGGCAACCGGGTGGAATATCGCAAGCGCGAACGGAAACTTTGCCGCCAGGCGAAGTTTCGATATAGCCTACGAAGAGTCTTCGGGAAACGCGCTGGTCGTCTACTCTACCGGAACGAATCCGCAATTTCGCGCATGGAACGGCTCGACGTGGACGAACGCCGCGAACGTCTTGGGGGCAGCCGAAGCCGGCAATATCGAATGGATAGAGCTGACGGCTAGGCCGAACAGCAACGAAATCGCGCTCCTTTACGCGATAAACGACGGTGTGGGCGGCCACACATTAAAGGGGATTATCTGGAACGGTGCTTCCTGGGGCACGCAATCGGCGGCGCTCGAGACGAACCTTGCCTTTGCCGTCACGGGAGGCGATACTAAGTCGTTCGATGCCGCTTACGAAAACTCGGGCGAGCTTATCGTAGTTTTTGGCTGGAACAATCTTACCAATAACGCCCTTGCGGCAAGATTTGTGAGAAAAGCGCCGGGCGGCGCATGGGGTGCCGCCGCCAACTTTAGGACCTGGGCCGATGAAGCGACGGTAGTCAACCTTGCGGCCGAGCCCGGAGGCGACCGTATCGTCGCGGTCACGGCGGACAGCAAAGTGCAAGATATGCAATACGCCGTCTGGGACGGGGGAGCTTGGGTCAACCGGGTAGCAAACGCCGATACGACTATGTACGCCTTGCCAAACTGGGCCGGAACGATGCCGGTAGCCGCCGGGTGGGCTGTTGCGGGCGCTTCCGCGGTCGCCATTGTCGTTTACGCGGATAATGCGACCAGTGCTATTCACTGGCGGCGCTGGACGAGCGCGGGCTGGACGTCGCCGGCCGACTGGAACCCGGGCCACTTACTCGGGTACCTCCGCTCTATCGATATCGATAGGCAGCCCGGCGAGAACAAGCTAATGGTGACCGTCGGGGATACCAACAACGACCTATGGGCTAAGACTTACGATGGCGCGAACTGGGCCAACACCAGCGGAACTACGGCCCTGGAACTCAACCTAAGCAGCGCTTTCACGCCGTTCGATTTCGTTTACGATAGATACGCGTTGACGATGGTGGGCGATGGCGCCAACCCGTCGAACAAAACGGTCACGGCGAGCGCGACAAACATCGGCATCGACGCTTTCACGCTGGCCGCGAATACCGGTATCGATACCGTAACGAATATCACCTTCACCGGTAATAGCGCCTTCGATTCGAGTAAAGTGAGCAACGTTCGCATATACAGAGATAACGGTGGGACGGCGAACGAGTGGGACGCCGGGGACAGCTTGGTCTCCACCGGGGCGCTCTCCGGCAACCAAGTACATTTCACAGGCCTGAATATCGCGGTCGACAAGACCGCTCGGCAGTACCTAATCGTCTTCGACCTCGCCCCGACCGCGACCGACTCGGTGTTGACGGGGACCGTGACGGCGGCCGTCGCTACCAACACGTTGCGGCTGAGCGACGCGGGCAGCGCCGGCGTCGCTATCGATGTCTCGCCTCCCGGTTCGGTCAGCGGTTTTGTCGCGGCCGACGGAGGAGACCGGCAGTCCACCCTTAGTTGGGTCAACCCCATAGACGCCGATTTTGCCGGCTTAAGAATCCTGCGCCGCGGCGACGGCCTGTATCCGACCGGGCCGACCGACCCCCTAGCGACCGTCGTCTGGGAAGACCTCGCGCCGCCTATCGCGACGACCTACACCGACCTGGGGCCGCTGACAAACGGAACCACCTACCATTACGCGTGCTTCACCCGTGACACGGCGGGAAATTGGAATACAACCGTGACCCCGGGCATTAACGCCGATACCGCGATACCCGGCGCGTCGGTTACCGTCACAAACACCGCTGTGGCGACCGGTGACATATACCAGGGGCAAACAAATATCGTTACTCAAAGGCTCGGCTTGAGCACCACCTTTTCGGAGGTCGCCCTGGATTCGATTGAGGTTGACAGAACCGGTACCGGGGCCGATTCCGACATCGCAAGCGTGGGCATATACACCGATTTGAATCACAATGGGGTAATAGACGCGGAGGATACACAAATAGGGAGCAATACTTTTTCAAGTGGGTCCGCCGTCATAACTTTCGCGCCGCGGGCCATCGGAACCACGGCGTCGAGCTTTTTGGTGGTCTACAATATTTCGGGTACATCTAACACCTCGGTTACCTTGGGGGCTAATATCGCCGACAAGAATTCCCTGGGGATAACCGGCGCGAGTCAAGTCTATAACTTTTCTAATTACAGCTCTAACACCTTAACGCTCACCTCCTTGCCGGATGTACTCTACGTTTCGCATGAAGCCCCGCGCAACTTCAGCGCCGAACAGGGCACCCAAAATAACGTGGTAGACCTGCTTAGGTTCGCGGCGAGGTCCGGCGATGGCGGCCGTATTACCGGCCTTCGCCTCGACCAAGTCGGCTCCGCGACGGCCTCCGACATAACATCGATAAGCCTCTTTAGGGATACGAATGGAAACTCGAGCTTCGATCCCGTCGGCGACCAAGAGCTTTCGTCGGCAACGCTTGCTAACGGCGGCGTGAATTTCGCCTTCTCGCTGGATGTTGCGGAAAATACCACGGAAACGGTATTTGTTGTGGCGCGGGTAGCGGACTCGGCGACTGTCGGTTCGACAATAAAACTTAATTTAGCAAACCAGAGCAGCGTGACCGTTAGCGCGCCCGATACCCTCGAACCCTTCACGGCATTGAGCGGCGCGACGCTGACCGTCCTCGACAAGCCGGATACCTTAAGCATCGTTCAAATCGAGGTCGGCGGCGGCAATATCACCCTCGGGACTACGGATAATGTCATACAAATACTCGACCTGTCGGTAAACGAAGACTACGTCGACATCACCCGCCTCGATATAAAAAGAATCGGCACGGCCCTCGACAGCGATACGCAACCCGGCGGGATTAAGCTTTGGCACGACGCGGACAAGAACGGGATTAAATCGCTAGCCGATGTGCGGCTTTCCGCCAACGCCACATTTACGGGCGGGGGCGTCCGGTTCGATAATATTGCGGGAATGAAGGTGACGAGCGCCGGACCTAAGCGATTTTTGGTAACGGCGTCGGTAGCGCTCGACGCCGTCATCGGCCGCACCATAGGCGCCTCGATAGAGAATACCGGCAGCGTCGCGGTGGCCGACCCCGACATCGTTACATTGTCGTCGACACCGCTCTCCGGCTTGCTGAGTACGCTGACACCGCTTTCGCCCTCGGCCCCGACCGGCCTGAAAGTTTCAGCCGTGAACAACCTCCAATTCCGTCTCGATTGGAACGTCAACAACGCCTCCGAGCATATAGCCAAGTACAGGGTTTTTCGAGCGGCGAGCGGAGGGGATTACGCATACATCGGTGATACCTCCACCAGCTCTTTTATCGATACCGTTCCGGCGAAAGGGACCTATTCCTATAAAGTCGGCGCCGTCAACACAACCGGCGAAAGTGTGAAAAGCGCGCCCGCGCAGGCCGAGAGCGTCGACATTCAGCTGACGCTGCCGACAACCGGCGATACCACGACAATCGAGAGCGCGGACGGGTCTATCGAAATCGACATCCCGGCCGAATACGCCGGCAAGCAGTTTTCGGTAAAAACAGAGGCCAAACCGGCGGGCCTAAGTATCGTGAGCGCTTATTACTATACCTTTACGCTCGACGCGACGCCGCCTTTCAATCCGCCACTAACCATAGCTTTACGCTGCGCCGATAAAGCAACTGAGGGCACAAGGATTTATCATTACACCAGCGCCGGCACGTGGGTCGAGGTAGCGGGCGGCAATTACACCCGCACCGGCAACGTAATAAGCTATGATGGTATCATCGAATTTTCGGGGTATGTCGCCACCGACATGACCCCTATCGGCGGATATAACTACCCCCTCGTCAACACCGAAACGCCGGCCGGCCCCCATGGACGATATACCAGCGCGTCCAATCGATGCAAGGACTGCCATGCCGGGCATAGAGCGCTTGGCATGTATCGACTCACCAGGGCCGATATCAGGGGAGACTCGTGCAATTTTTGCCACGGTGTCAGCGGGGCCGCGACTAAAACGGTTATCTTGGACGCCAACGGTCATGGTATAAGCGCCGATAAAATCGGCAAACCGGTCATCGCGCCCGGCGATACCGACCCGGCATACACGGTTCCATCGACCATGTGGGGCTGTCTCGAATGCCACTCGGTCCACGACAACCAAAGCATCAAGCCGGCCGGATATAGCTCTAACAAGCTCCTTAAGTCGAATCCGAATCCGGGCAAGAGCTATCTATACTACACGCCGGTCGTTGGAGAGAGCACCCAGACGCTCAGCCAGTGGTGCTCGACATGCCACAACGCGAATTTCGGCGCAAGCGGCGATATCGAACACAAAATCGTCCCGCTGGGCGCGCTTACCGGCCGCGCGGCCAGCCACGCGTCATCGGGCGCCGGTATCGCGACCGATACTTCCGGCAAGGTGATTGTGAACTCATATGACCAAATCAACAACGGCCCTACCTGCAAGCAATGCCACCCTTCCGACGGCGGGAACCCGGCGGTAGCGGCTAAATTTCCGCACACTTCGGGTTCGGCGCCCGCCATGCTAAAGGCCGGAAGCAGCCCGATACAAGTCGACAATATCTGCGTCGGTTGCCACCAGACCGCCTCGCTCAATTAACGACGAACCGCGGGATAAACAGATGTCTATATCGAAAGCCCGCCCACTCCCACTAGGAAGGACGAGTGTTTTATAGTAGAATTACAGGTAAGCATGGGGTGGCTAAGTCGGTATTGACCGCCGGATGCGACAAATCCAGGTCCGCCGATTTAGGAGTTTTTTATGGACAAGAACAAGAAAACCGCTTTTTTTCTAATTCTTTTCGTAGCCGTTGTCGGCCTCGTGGCGTATTCGTATTCGGCTGAGCCCGTCAAGAAGCAGGCGAGCGGGGAGGTCTGCCCAGACTGTGGGAAAGTCCATGGGGACGAGGGAGCCGAAGAGGCCGGTGGGTCCGAAACGGTATTAGAGGGCCAGATCTCGCAGATCAATCCAACGACCGCGAAGTCGCTCAAGGTGCAGCTCCAGGAACTCGATAGCGAGAACTGCGCGAATGATGTCGCTAACGCCTTAGCGGCCTTGGGGAGCATCGGCAAGATACGTTGCGACCTGACGACAAAACAATTCGAGGTAGAATACGACTCCGCGGTCTTGAACGAGGAGAAGATCCTCGGGGTGTTCAATAAAGTCGGACATCCCGGAAAGCCCATAACCGGCTCGTAAAGGACTCCTCGCGGGCGCCCGACTGTGCCCGCCTTCCAAAGAATCCCGGTGTTTGGCGTCTACCAATACTTCATTGCCCACGGCGATATGTCCGTCATCGACCCCCGGAAAGGGTTCATGCCGGGCGGGGCGGCGACGCATCCGGACGAATCCATATAGGCATGCATCACGTTACGCCCGTGTGTCTGAACGCATACCAACAACGAAGGCGATATTATATGAGAATCGATATTGTATCTATCTTTCCGGCCATGCTCGAGGCAGTGCTAAGCGAGAGCATAGTTCGTATAGCGCGGGAAAAGGGTTACGCCGAGGTGGCCGTGTATGATTTGCGCAATTGGACCGAGAACAAGCATCGCCAGGTCGATGATGTGCCGTACGGGGGCGGCTCCGGTATGGTCATGAAGCCCGAGCCGTTCTATAAGGCGTTGCTGGAGATAACGGCGAGCGAGAGTTTAGAAGAGGCTCGCGATAGGGCCCGCATCGTCCTATTTACCCCTCGGGGCAAAGTATTAGATCAGCGGCTCATCGAGGAGCTGGCTCAGACGGAACGGCTGGTGATGCTTTGCGGCCGCTACGAGGGAATCGACGAGCGGGTTCATGAACATATCGCCACCGATGAGATATCGCTCGGAGATTTCGTGCTATCGGGCGGCGAGATACCGGCGATGGCTCTGACCGAAGCGGTCGTGCGCCTCTTGCCGGGTGTCCTCGGGGGCGAAGAATCGCTGACCGAAGAGAGTTTCACCGGGGGGCTTCTCGAATATCCGCACTATACGCGCCCGGCAGAGTTTATGGGCTGGCGGGTTCCCGAGGTCTTGCTCTCGGGACATCACGGGGAAATCGCGAAGTGGCGACGGCAAAAACGGTTGAGCGCCACGCTGTCTAAGCGATCGGACTTGTTGGCGCACGCCGATTTGAGCGATGCCGACAAGAAGCTGCTCGCGGCCATGGAAGACGCGGGCGATTAAGCATAAGTCTATTGATATATCTATATTCTTTAGCTATAATTTGAATGTTGTGCCGAAAAGGAGGGTAATATGGATATTATTGAAAGCATTGAAAGGGCGCAGCTTCGAGACGACATCCCCAGCTTTAGAGCCGGTGACACGGTCAAAGTTCACTATAAGGTTGTTGAAGCGGGCCGCGAGAGAATCCAGGTCTTTCAGGGAGCGGTGATCAAGAAGCAAAATGGCGGCATCCGCGAGACCTTTACGGTCCGCAAGATCTCTTTCGGGGTCGGGGTCGAGCGCACGTTTCCCATACACTCGCCGAAAGTCGCTAAGATAGAGGTTCTATCGAGAGGAAAAGTAAGGCGCGCGAAACTCTACTACATTAGAGAGAAGATCGGCAAGAAGGCCCGCATAAAAGAAAAGAGATTTTAGAGAAGAATCTGATACGGATGTCTGATCATATGCCGGACGAGAGCGAAAACACAGCGAATAACGGAGAAGAACGCTCGGATAATACTGTTGGTGACCGAAAAAATACCGGCGATACGATTTCTGTCGCTCGTAAAAGCGAGTCACCGGCGCGCAATAACGAGGTTGAATCTTTCATTTCTTTCCTCAAAGAATTGCCGGTTCTTATAATCACGGCTGTAGTAATAGCCTATGTCGTTAAATGGCTTATATTGCAGCCTTTTTATATTCCGTCGCCATCCATGGAGCCGACGCTAATACCGAACGACCGGGTTCTGGTCGCCAAATTCATTTACCGGTTTGTCGACCCTAAAGCGGATGACATAATCGTCTTCGTGGCCCCAGCGGGAGATAAGCGCGATTACATCAAGCGAATTGTCGCGGTCGAGGGTGACAAGGTCGAGGTGCGGGAAGGCGAGTTGCTTGTCAACGATAAACCCGTCGCCCAAGATTACGAGACGATGCCGGGCGACTATAGTAACTGGGGCCCGGAAGTAATCAGAACAGACCATGTCATGGTGATGGGCGACAACAGGCCCAACTCCGCGGACGGGCGCGTATTCGGCCAGTTGCGCGAAGACGCCATACTAGGCAAAGCGTTCATGATATATTGGCCGTTAGGCCGGATAAGCCTTTTCGAATAAGTCGACCAAGCCCAAAAATTTATGAGTCTTTCGAAGATGACTATCGCGGAGATCAAGGCGCGGCTCGCATCGGTCGACGACCGCCAAGCCGATATGCTTTTGGAGCTTATCGAGCGCGACGGCAGGGCCGGTCTTCGGTCGCTTGCCTCATTATGGAGGCGCAAGAAAGAGCGCTTGGCCCGAGAAAACACTAGGTTGCGCGAGCTGACCAGGTACGAGCGAATGCTCGGGGCGCAAGGCTTCGGGTTTGTCGCCGGTGTCGATGAAGCCGGGCGCGGGGCCCTGGCCGGCCCACTCGTTGCGGCCGCCGTCATCCTCCCCATAAACTCCCGACTCCATGGCTTGCGCGACAGCAAGCGTCTAACACCCGACCAGCGCGATAAACTATTCGAGCCGATAAAGGAGACCGCCCGCGCATGGCATATCGTAGAAGTCGACGCCGGTCTCATCGATGCAAACGGAATTCAATGGGCGAACCTGCACGCGCTCGAACAAGCGGTTCGCGGGTTGGTTCCGCGGGCGGACTACGTTCTTTCAGACGCCTTCGCCCTCCCGTCGCTTAAGGCTCCGCATCTCGCTATAACCGGGGGCGACAACTTATCGCTGACCATAGCGGCGGCGTCGGTGCTGGCCAAGGTGGCGCGAGACCGGATAATGGTCGAGCAACACCGTCTATATCCCCGGTACGGTTTTGACAGACATAAAGGATATGGTACCGACGATCATTGCGGAGCGCTCGAAGAGCATGGGCCGTCGCCTATTCACAGGCTATGCTTCGAGCCGGTCGCAAAGGCAAGACAGTTGAATTTTTGATATAATCAATCGATTGGCGCATTCCGCGGATGCGCCGCCGGCATAATGAAAAAGCTATTGGTGTGCGAACCGCATGAGCGACGATATCAAAGAAGAAGTAGAAAACAACGAGGCCGGGGATGATCTAGCCGCCCCTCCCGAGAAAATCGTATACAACGGAATCGAATTCGCTCACCCCAGCGAGGAGCACTGCGCGAGGATCCTCGATTTCTACGGGGTCAAGTGGGAATACGAGCCGCGTACCTTTCCAATCGAATGGGATAAGGACGGAAATGTGACGCAAAGCTTTTCCCCCGACTTCTACCTATCCGACCTCGACCTCTACATAGAGCTTACGACAATGAGCCAGAAGCTCGTTACTAAGAAAAACCGCAAGGTCAGACGATTGCGCGAGCTGCACCCCGAAATCAACATCAAGATCTTCTACCAGAAGGACTTCAAAAACCTTCTTCTAAAATACGGAATGCCCCGCGAAGAGACGCCGTAAGGTCTTTATTGCGCGCCGAAGTTTCCGATATAATACCGAATAAACGATATCCGACGCGGGAGGCGAAATGCTCGACGACCACATAGAAAAGGTCCTCATAAGCGAAGATGAGATCGCGGCTAAGGTTATCGCGCTCGGCGAAGAGATCTCGGGCGACTACGCCGACAAAGACCTCGTCATCGTCAACGTGCTTCGAGGCGGCGTAATTTTCGTCTCCGACCTCATCAGAAAGATGTCGATACCGGTCACCGTCGACTTCATGGCTATCTCGAGCTACGGTCCGTCGACCGAATCTTCCGGCGTGGTCCGGGTCGTCAAGGACCTTGAGGAGAATATTCATGACCGGCACGTCCTGGTCGTCGAGGATATCATCGACACCGGGCTGACCCTCGGCTACCTTTTGAAGAACCTTTCGTCCCGCGAGCCCGCGAGCCTTAGCGTATGCGTTCTGCTCGACAAATCGGCGCGCCGCATACTCGACAACCTGCCCATCAAGTATAAAGGTTTCGATGTCCCGGACGCATTCGTAGTCGGCTATGGCCTGGATTACCGGCAGAAATACCGCAATCTGCCATACATCGGCATTCTCAAGAAAGCTATCTACGATTTCGACCTCAAAGAGCGGCTCCCGCAAGCCGGACTTTAATAATTTCGACCCGTTTTGGGGTATAAAACAGGTGTGTTTAGCCTCTTAATGAATATATTAAGAGGCTGGTTTGTGCGAATTGCGCAATATATTACCTTATGATATGATATGGCAGAACTGAGTGTGGGTAATTTTGCGAGTGGGTAAATACCCACTCTTTTAATTATGAGGGTGGCCGCTAATGAGGCGAGACGCGAAAATCGACCAGGTCGAAGAGTTGATTATGCCCGTTTTGCGCGGCGGCGACCTAGAGCTGGTCGATATCGAGTTAAGGCGCGAAGCCGTCGGCATGGTACTTAGAATCTTACTCGACGGCACAGCGGGCGCGGTAGGTATCGACGACCTCGCGACGGCGAGCAAGGATATCGGCAGGCTACTCGACGAGACGGGTTTGATAGAGCGGAAATTTACGCTGGAAGTCTCTTCTCCCGGTATCGAGCGGCCGCTTACCAAGCCCGAGCACTTTATACGGTTTGTAGGATCGAAGGTGTCGGTCAAGACTGAACAGGCGATAGATAAGAGGAAAAACTTTACGGGTCGCCTCATCGAAGCCGGTGATTCGGATTTTGTAGTCGAGACAGACGGGGCGAAATTCGAGATCGCCTATGACAACGTGGCCACAGCGCGCCTCCGGGTAGATATAGAGTTTTAAGCTTGTGAAAGGAGCCATATAACGTGAACGGTGAGTTGATTGAAGCCCTCAAACAACTTGAACGCGAAAAACAGATAGCTCCGGATACGGTTCTGGAAGCGCTTAAGACGTCTCTTGCGTCCGCATACAATCGCAACTTCGGCGCGGAACAAGAGATAAGGGTCGACATCCACCCCGAAACCGGGCGGATTAGCGTTTTTTCGCAGGAGTGGGTCGAGAAGGAGGGCGCCGAGCCCGAGCTTATCGAAGAGGAGATAACGCCGGATAATTTTGGCAGAATCGCCGCGCAAACCGCTAAGCAGGTTATTCTGCAAAGAATTCGCGAGGCGGAACGTGAAAACATGTACCGGGAGTACATCGACCGCGAAGGCGACATCGTTACCGGTATCGTCGAGCAGAGCGACCAGCGCTATACCTTGGTCAACCTGGGAAGAGTCGAAGCGTTATTGCCTCCGACAGAACAGGTTCCGACCGAGCGCTATGACCACGGCACGCGCATAAAGACCTATATCGTCGAAGTAAGGCGGACGACAAAAGAGCCGCAGATAATAGTATCGCGCACCCATCCGAGCCTCTTGAGACGTCTTTTCGAACTCGAGGTACCGGAGATTTACGAGGGCTATGTCGACATAAAGTCGGTCGCTCGCGAGCCCGGCTATCGTTCTAAGATTGCCGTCGCGTCGAGGGACGCGAGCATCGACCCGGTGGGGGCGTGCGTCGGGCCTAAGGGCTCGCGAGTTCGCATGGTCGTAAGCGAGCTGCGCGGTGAGAAAATAGATGTCGTAGAGTGGAACGAAGACCCCGCGCAATTTGTGGCGAACGCACTCAGCCCGGCGAGGGTAAAGACCGTCAAGGTAAATGAAGCGGACCATACCGCCGAGGTCATAGTCCCGGACAACCAGTTGTCGCTGGCTATCGGTAAAGAAGGTCAAAACGCGCGTCTTGCCGCGAAATTGACGGGATGGCGCATCGATATTAAGAGCGAATCTCAAGCAAAGGACTCTGGCGAGGCTGAAGGGATACTGGCGTACGGTGCCGGTGAAGAGGTTGCGGAGTCACCGTCCGGAGCCGAAACGGCGGCGGATGCGGATGCGCTCTGCCGGGCCATAAAGTCCTCTGGTGAGGGCTGTACAAACAAGGCACGCCCAGGCAGCGCCTATTGCGGTGTCCATAAAAAGCTCGAGGAAGCCGAGGGGTAATCGTTGGCGAAAACGAAGGTTCCCGCCCGGAGAATGTGTATCGGATGTCGACAGGTTAAACCTAAAAAAGATTTGATACGCATAGTGAGAACACCCGAGCGCGATATAATAGTCGACCCGTCGGGAAAAGCTAACGGGCGGGGCGCATATCTTTGCCCGAGCCGGGAATGCCTTACGGCGGCGACAAAGAGCGGCAGGCTTGCCAAGGCGCTCGATACGGATATCGCGAAAGAGACGTTGGAGCGCATAATTAATGATGTTCAAGCCCTTCTAGGGGACAAGGGCACGAAATAGATTAGGTGGTGATCGGATGAGAGTTTATGAGCTGGCTAAACAAATGGGCGTATCGAGCACTGAACTCATGAACAGACTTCAAAAACTAGGTGTCGAGGTAAAGAATCACTTTGCCGCCATCGAACCCTCGGTGGTAAAGGAGCTTCAGGCTGCCCGGAGTGCCGGTTCGTCACCACAAATTGAAGTCAAGAAAAATAAACCGGCGGGAGACAAAAAGCCCGCTGCGACTAAGCAGGCGGCCGCGGCTAAACCCGCCAAAGCACAACCGGCGTCGAAGCCGGTAGCGGCGAGCGATAAGGCGGTCAAACCCGCCGGCGGCGCCGCCAAGGCTCCGGCAAAACCCGCGCCAGGGCCCGCTGAGAGAACACCCGCGAAACCGGCTCCTAAGGCCGGCCCGAAAACGGGTCCTAAGCCGGTATCGCGTCCGCAGGCGCGGCAGCCGGAAGCAAAACCCGCTCCGGTGGTCGCGAAGCCCGCGCCAACGCAAAAGCCGCAGCCGCGGGCTGAAGTAAAAGTCGAGGCTCCCGCAAAAGAGGCGCAGGCAGCGGCTCCTCAGGCCGAAAAAGCTAAAATTTTGGAGATACCGCAAGCCGCGACCGTCAAGGAATTCGCGGCGCTCGTCGGCAAAGAGCCGACCGCTATTATAAAGACCTTACTGAAGCTGGGAGAGCTGGTCACGATAAACCAGTCTCTAAGCGCTGACGTTATCGAAATACTCGCGGACGACCTCGGCTACGAACCCAAAATAATCAGCCCCGAAGAGCTGGAAGAAGAGGAAGAATTCGAAGAGGATTTGGAGAATCTCGTTCCAAGGCCGCCGGTCGTGACGGTTATGGGCCATGTCGACCACGGGAAGACGTCGCTGCTGGACGCAATCCGCAAAACCGATGTCATGTCGGGCGAAGCGGGGGGCATCACGCAGCATATAGGAGCGTACCAGGTAGTCCTGGACGGGAGAAAGATCACCTTCATAGACACGCCCGGCCATGAGGCGTTTACGGCTATGCGCGCGCGCGGCGCGCAGGTAACCGATATCGCCGTGCTCGTGGTCGCAGCCGACGACGGCGTTATGCCTCAGACCGTCGAGGCTATCAACCACGCGAAAGCGGCGAATGTTCCCATAGTCGTCGCGGTCAATAAAATCGACAAGGAGAACGCGGACCCCACACGAGTACGCCAAGAGCTTACCGAATATGCCCTCATCCCCGAAGAGTGGGGCGGGGACACTATATTCGTCGACGTATCGGCAAAACAAAAACTCAACATCCAGGACCTGCTGGAGATGGTTCTGCTCGTCGCTGATATAAAAGAACTAAAAGCCAACCCGAACACCAGGGCGCGGGGGACGTGTATCGAGGCGAAACTCGAGCGCGGCCGCGGCCCGGTAGCGACGGTCTTGATTTACCGGGGCACGCTCCGGGTGGGAGATGCGGTGGTCGCCGGCGCCGTTTACGGTAAAGTGCGCGCGATGAGCGACGATAAAGGCAAAACGGTTTTGAAGGCTACGCCCGCGCAACCGGTGGAGGTAGTCGGGTTATCGGCGTTGCCCCAAGCCGGCGAGGAACTTAAAGTAGTCGGCGACGAGAAAGAAGCGCGCCATATAGCGGAAGAGCGGGCCCTTAAACGCCGCTTGATCGCGCAGGAAGAACGGAGCAGGGTGACGCTCGAAGACCTCTTCGCGAGAATCCAAGAGGGCGAGATAAAAGACCTGAACCTGGTTATCAAAGCGGACACGCAAGGCTCGGTCGAGGCCATAAAAGACGCGCTCTACAAGCTCAATACCGAAGAGGTTCAGATAAAAATCATCCATACCGGCGTCGGCGGAATCTCCGAGACCGATATCATGCTCGCGGCCGCGTCGAATGCGATAGTCATCGGCTTCAATGTTCGACCCGACGTAAACGCGCAGGCCATGGCGGCGAAAGAGACTGTGGATATCCGCGTATACCGGATTATCTACAAGGTCGTCGAAGATATTACGCAAGCGCTCAGCGGCCTTCTGGCGCCCGAGATAAAAGAGGTGGATACCGGCCGCGTCGAAGTCCGAGCCACCTTTAAGGTACCAAAACTAGGCGTTATCGCGGGCTGCTACGTCCAACAGGGCGAAGTCGATAGAAACCAACGGATTCGCCTGGTCCGCGAGGGTCAAATAATATATGACGGAAGCATCGTCTCGCTCCGTCGCTTTAAAGACGATGTCAAAGTCGTTAAGGAGGGTTTCGAGTGCGGTATCGGGCTCGCAAACTTCCAGGACATCAAAGAAGGCGACATCTTGGAGAGCTATAAGCTTGTTGAAAGGCAACGCCGGTTGGGTGAATAGCAATGGTCGTCGGTCTGCTCAGATTAGAGCTTTATCTGCCCGGGACGAACTCGCTTAAGGAAAAGCGCCAAATCGTCAAGAGCGTCATCGGCAAAGTCGAGAGCCGGTACAACGTGTCGATCTCCGAGGTCGACCATCACGAACTATGGCAAAGGGTCACCATCGCCGTAGCGCACGTAGCCCGGAAAGGCGAACAGACAAAGAAGGTTCTGGACAGCGTCGACCGCTACGTCGAAGGCCTGGATAAAGCAGTCATTACCGAGCGGGAGATTCTGCTGTTCTCTCCCGAGACATGAGACATAGAGGATACGATTTCACGGCAAGTCCGGGGCCGGGATATAAAGTCGCCGCCCTGGATTTTGTGATTGACAACGCAACATCGCATAAGAGAGAACGGGAGTCCGTCATGGCATCAGGCCGCATTCGTCGCGTGGGCGAGCTGATAAAGGAAGAAATAAGCGACATCATTCAGAAAGAGATGAAAGACCCGCGAATCGGGTTCGTAACGATTACCGGTGTCGATGTCACGGGCGACCTCAAACATGCCGACGTCTACATCACGGTTCTTGGGAGCGAGAAAGAACAGCGGAGCACCCTGCAGGGTCTGACCAGCTCAAGCGGGTTCTTGCGAACGCTCCTCGCTAAGCGCATCAAGATTAAGTATCTGCCGGAACTCGAGTTTCACTTCGACCCGTCGATTGAAAAGGGTTTAAGGATAGAGAAGCTGATAAGAAATCTCCATAAAGACGAGGATACTAATGGATAAAAAAGTATTGGCGGACGCCGCCGAAGCGCTCGAAAACGCTTCCTCGATTATAATCACAACGCATATTCAGCCCGACGGCGATGCTCTTGGAAGCATCTTGGCGATCGGCCGCCACCTGCGGCAAGCCGGTAAGAGGGTCTGTGTAACGTGGGGCGAGGAGATACGCATACCCGCGCACTACCGGTGGATGCCGGGTGTCGAGGAGATAGTCGAGTACGGCGCGTGCATCGAAGCCGACCTGCTTCTCACGCTCGACTGCGCAAACGAACAACGGCTCGGTTTTATTGCGGAGAAACTGCCGCTCTTCAAAACCGTGGTCAACATCGACCACCACATCGATAATTCGGCGTTCGGAACACTCAATGTCCTAGATTTCGAGGCGTCCGCGAGTTGTGAGATAGTCTACGACCTCCTCATGGCGAAGGGAGCCGCTATCGACGAGGTAGTCGCGACACTCCTATATACCGGCATAGTCACCGACACCGGCCGCTTTCAGTACTCCAACACGACCGCAAAAACCCACGACACCGTTTCGGAACTCATCCGCTTGGGGGTCAGACCTAATGAGATATTCCAATACATCTATGAGAATATGCCGTTCGCTTCACTCAAATGGCTCGGGGCTATTCTCGAGCGCGCCGTATTTATCGACGACTCCGGCCTAGTCTTTTCATATGTTTGCGATGAAGACCTGAAGGCGACCGGAGCCTCCCTCGGCGACACCGAGAGCTTTATCGATTACCTGAGGACGGCAAGAGAGGCGGAGGTCGCGGCCATTCTGAAAGAGGTTCCCGAGGGCAAGCTCAAGGTTAGCCTGCGCTCAAAGGGCGTGGTGGATGTAGGCTCGATCGCGAGAGAAGGAGGCGGTGGCGGCCACCGCAACGCCGCGGGTCTGACCACGGACAAGCCTCTCGACGAGGCCGTCGCCTGGATATCCGCGCGCATTTCGGCACAGGCCCGGTCGTAGAAGGGATGGAAGGCGTTGTAGTAATCGACAAACCATCCGGCCCGACCTCCCACGATATAATCGACATCCTGCGGCGCAAGTCCGGCATAAAAAGGATTGGACACACCGGCACGCTCGACCCAATGGCGACCGGAGTCATGGTCGTCCTCATCGGCAGGGCCACCCGGGTCAGCCGTTTCCTGGAGCTGGAGCCGAAGACGTATATCGCGGAGGCCGCGTTTGGAATCACCACCGATACGCAGGACATCACCGGAGAAACTTTAAGCGAATCCGCCGGGATGCCGGACGGAGCGACTATAAAACGGCTGTTGCCGGAGTTTACCGGTGACATACTTCAGGTTCCCCCCATGGTCTCGGCGGTAAAAATCGGGGGGAAGAAGCTGTATAAATTGGCCCGGGCGGGTCGCGAAGTCGAGCGTCCCGCGAGAAACGTTCACATCTTCCGCTTCGAGCTTCTCGAGTCATTAGAAGCGGAAGGACGTCTCAAGGCCGTCTTCGAGGTGGAGTGCTCGGGGGGTACGTATGTGCGAACGCTCATCCACGACCTGGGCGAGCGGGCGGGAGGCGGGGCCGCGTTAAGCGCTCTAAGGAGAACACGGGTCGGCCGGTTCGGTCTTGAGCATGCCCTGACGGTAGACGCTTTGCACGACGACTCGAACGCTATCTCGGAGCACCTGCTAAGCATCGACGACGCGCTAAATCACCTGGCAGAGGCGACAATCAAGGCGGATGCCGTCTCCTTCGTCAAGAACGGCCGCCTGCTCGATAAAGACGTCCTGATAGCGTATCCCGAAGACGCCGCCCCGCAATCGTACCTTCGGATAAAGACGACCGATGGGGAGTTTTTGGGGCTTGGCCGAGTGCGCGTGGGTGAAGGCTTCTCAGTCGCCCCCGAGGTGGTCTTGGCCCAATAAGCGCCCACCGCCGGCAAGAAGCCGCGGTTTTTATAAATATCGGTTATTCTGTCGCGGGGTACAATAACTCTTATGTATCGGCTCCGCAATATTGCGGTGTTATATCATGTAACGATTTAGTCCGGGAGCAAGAACGATGGAAATAATAAAAGGAATCGACGGCATCGAACATATCGGCGGCCCGACCGTCGTCACCATCGGCGTCTTCGACGGCGTCCACCTAGGACACCAGACGATTATTCGAAAAGCCGTCGAACTCGCCGCCTCGATAGGCGGAAAGAGCGTCGTCGTCACCTTCGACCCGCATCCGCTCGCCATCGTCAAGCCGGGAAGCGAGCCGGCCCTGTTGACCTCTACCGAGCTTAAGGCGGAGTATATCTCGGAACTCGGCGCCGACTTTCTTCTGGTAATACCTTTCTCAGGCGAAATCGCCGACATGGAAGCCAAGGATTTTGTCGATGACGTCCTTCTCGGTAAGCTGCACGCGCTATATGTGGTAATAGGGGAGGATTTCTCGTTCGGCAGGCACCGTCAAGGCACCGTCGATTTTCTGCGTTCCTACGGTGCTCCGAAGGGGCTCGACATAATCGCTGTCGAGCATGTGCGAGAGAGCGATACTATCATCAGCAGCACCGAGGTGAGAAAACGCCTTAAAGAAGGCGACATCGAGGGCGTGCGAGCGCTTACGGGGCGATACCCCAAATTCCGGGGCCGGGTTGCCCGAGGCTTCGGGCGCGGCGGCTCGATAATCGGATTCCCCACCGCCAACATCGAGACCTTCCATAACGAGTTGACCCCAAGACCGGGGGTATATGCGGGATATGCGCTCACCGACGGCGAGCGCTACCCCTGTGTCATAGATATCGGGTCGTCGCCGACCTTTGGAGACCTGCGCAAAGCGGAGATGCATGTCCATATTTTAGGTTTCAATAAAGACATTTACGGTAATACTCTAGAGGTCGAGATAGAAGCCCGCCTCCGCGACGAGATGACCTTCTCCGGCGTTGAAGAATTGAAGGCCAACATCCGCAAGGATATCGAGCGAGCGAAAGGCCTGCTCGCAAATCGACCTTAATTGCGTTTACGCAGGTTCGACTTTATGTTAATATTTGATAGGTAAAGAATGAGGAATTACCGCTCACTAGGTTACCGATTCACCTACGGTTACTTGGTTTGCGGTGAATCAAACCCGATATCGGGGCGCGCCGGGCAAAAGCATCGGCGTCGAGCGTCGATTTGTTCGGGCAAAACAAGGAGGTGACACCATGGCACTCGGTAAAGAACTCAAAACCAGCATCATCGACGAGCACAAAGTCCACGACGGAGACACCGGCTCACCGGAGGTGCAGGTAGCGATGCTCACCAGGCGAATCAATGACCTTACGCAACACCTGAAAGAACACAAGAAGGATCATCACTCGCGCCGTGGTCTTCTGAAGATGGTCGGCCATCGCAGAAGACTGCTCAACTATCTCAAGAACAAGAATATCGAGAGATACAGGGAACTCATAGTCAAGCTGGGGCTAAGAGCTTAAGAGTCCTCGAAGGGCAACCTCCATAGGTTGCCCTAAATCTATATTGAAGAATATTTTAGGAGGTTCTCAAAATTTATGGAGCCTAATCAACAAAACGGTACGCAAGTAAGAGAAGTCTTAAGGCAAGAGTTCGACCTCGATGGAAAGACAATCGCCTTCGAGACCGGCCTCTTGGCCCAACAGGCCGACGGCGCGCTAACGGTTCAAATGGGTGAGACGATAACGCTGGTGACAGCCGTTGTCGCAAGCAAGGCGACCGAGGGCAAAGACTTTCTGCCCTTGACCGTAGACGTAGAAGAGAAGATGTACGCCGCCGGCAAGATTCCGGGCGGTTTTATCAAGCGGGAGACCAGGCCGAGCGAGAAAGCGACGCTCACCGCGCGCCTTATCGACAGGCCGCTTCGGCCGTCGTTCCCCAAAGGTTTCTATAACGAGATTCAGGTGCTGGCGACCATACTCTCGGTCGACTTCGCCAACCAGCCGGATATCCTGGCCCTCAACGGCGCCTCGATGGCGCTGCTTCTGGCGGACGCCCCTTTTAGCGGCCCGGTCGCCGGTGTAAGAATCGGCAGGGTGGACGGTAAGTTTATCATCAATCCTACCTTTGACGACCTCGACGCGAGCGACCTCGAGATGATAGTCGCGGGCAACCGCGACGCTATTCTCATGGTCGAAGCAGGCGCCGGCGAGGTCATCGAAGCCGACGTGGTTAAGGCGCTGGACTTGGCGCACGACGCCATCGTCGCACTCTGTGATTTTCAAGAGCGCTTCAAAGCCGCATACGCCGACATCAAGCCGCCTTCAAGCAAAGTAATCGAGGTGGCACAACCCGATCCCGCGTACGCACAGATAGAGGAGCGCGTCCGCGCGTTCGCTACCGGCAAAATAAAGGAATCCCTGAGAAACCCCGACAAGCTAGAGCGCGACCGCGAACAAGACGCTATCGCCGAAGAAGTCCTCGCTGAGCTTGCGGAATTGGTCGAAGACAAGGAATCCTATGTCTCAAAAGCGCTCAAGCAAATCAAAAAAGAAGAGATGCGCCGCATGATTCTCGATGAGGGAGTGCGCGCGGACGGCCGCGGGACGACCGATATCCGCCCGATTCTGATTCGGGCCGGCGCGCTTCCGCGCCCGCACGGCTCCGGTCTTTTTACACGCGGCCAAACGCAGGTACTCTCCATCGTGACCCTCGGAACCGTCCGTGAAGAGCAGATGATAGACGGGCTCGGCGTCGAAGACTCCAAGCGCTTTATGCACCACTATAACTTCCCGCCGTTTTGCACCGGCGAAATCGGCTTCATGCGCGGCCCCAAAAGGCGCGACATAGGCCACGGCGCGCTTGCGGAACGCTCGATATTCCCGGTAATCCCGAAAGAGGACGAGTTTCCCTATACGATTCGTATCGTATCCGAGGTATTGGAATCGAACGGCTCTTCGTCGATGGCGAGCGTCTGCGGGAGCACCATCGCTTTAATGGACGCCGGAGTCAAGATAAAGGCCCCGGTCGCCGGTATCGCGATGGGTCTTATTAAAGAGGGCGATGAAGTCGCGGTAATAACCGATATTCTCGGCCTCGAAGACGCTCTCGGCGACATGGATTTCAAAGTAGCCGGCACGGCCGCGGGCATCACCGCGCTGCAGATGGATATGAAGGTCACGGGTGTCGGTGGAGCGATCTTGGCTAAAGCGCTCGAACAGGCCCGCCAGGCCCGCCTCTATATCATCGACCGCATCTTGGAGGTCATCCCCGAGCCGCGCGCCGACCTATCGAAGTACGCGCCGCGCATCATGACCGTTAAAATACCGCAGGATAAAATCGGCGACCTCATCGGACCGAAGGGCAAGAATATCCGGGCTATCATCGAGGAGGTCGGCTCGAACCTCGTCACCATCGACATCGAAGAGGACGGCACGGTCTTCATTGCGGCGACCGACGGCGCGGCCGGCGACCGTGCGCGCGAACTGGTCGAGCTTATCACGCGAGAGGCTAAAATCGGCGAGCAATTTATGGGAACGGTCACCAAAACGACCGGCTTTGGAGCCTTCGTCGAGATTCTCCCCGGCAAAGAGGGGCTTGTGCATATCTCGCGATTGACAAAACAGCGCGTTCCAACGGTCGAGTCGGTTGTCAATGTCGGCGACAAGGTCCTTGTGGAAGTCGTCGAAATAACCGACCAGGGAAAGATCGGTTTGCGGGCGTTAAATCTCGAATATAAAGAGCCGAAAGCGGGCCAATAGAGTGCCGGGCGAGAGGTTCTTCAAAAAAACTACGTTGCCGTCGGGCCTGCGGGTGATGACCGAGTATATGCCTCAGGTGCGCTCGGCGGCGCTCGGCTACTGGCTCGGCGTCGGCTCTCGTGACGAGGTCGACGAGGTAGGCGGAATGTCGCACTTTATCGAGCACTTGCTCTTCAAGGGTACGAAGAATCGCTCGTCTCGCGAAATTTCGGAAGCATTCGATACTTTAGGAGCCGAATTCAACGCGTTTACGGCCAAAGAGTATACCTGCTACTATACGCGCTTAATCGACGAGCATGTCGAGACGGGCATAGAGATATTGTCGGATATGATACAAAACCCGCTCTTTGCTGTGGACGACATACACTCCGAGCGTAAGGTTGTCCTCGAGGAGATAAATCTCCACGAGGATAGCCCCGACGAGCGAATTCACGACCTCTTTATGGAAGCGCTCTGGCCGACGCACGCGCTGGGCAAGCCGATACTCGGCCACGCCGAGACCGTCGGCAATTTCACCGCCGAGGACGTCCTCGGCTATTACCGGGAGAAATACATCCCGAAAAACATGATTCTAGCGGTTGCCGGAAACGTCGACCACGATATGATAGTCGAATTCGCGCAAAAGCATTTTACGAGTTCGGGCGGGGACAGGGCCGGGCGCAAGCATATAGCGCCGCATGTCGATAAGAAGCTCGAGGTTTACACCAAGAAGACCGAACAGGCGCACATATGCCTCGGCACCGAGGCAATCCCGGCGAACGACGACCGTCGCTATACCCTGTCGATTCTCGATAACATCCTGGGGGGCGGGATGAGTTCGCGCCTCTTCCAAGAGGTGAGGGAGAAGCGAGGGCTTGCTTACAGTACCTACTCTTATCATTCGCTCTACGCCGAAACCGGGATGGTTGCGGCGTACGCGGGCACCGCTCCGGACAATACGGAACAGGTTATTGAACTCGTTCAGGAGCAAATCGAAGGCCTCGCAAGCGGAAGCGCGACCGACGAGGAGATATATCGAGCCAAGGAGAGCATCAAGGGTCATCTCGTCCTCGGGCTAGAGAGTACCGGAAGGCGCATGACCAGGCTCGGTAAGCTCGAGATAACCGATAACGATATCCTCTCGCTCGACGAACTGGTCGAAAAAATCGACGCGGTAACGCGAGCCGGGGTAACCGAGTTGGCGCGGGAACTCTTCAAACCGGAGAAGATGGTTCTCACCGTCATCGGCCCGTTCGAGCTTGAGAAGCTGGCGCATCTGGGCTAGGCCTATATCATCAGCGAATATCAATAGATGCGCGACCGCGCGTCTATTTGTCGACCCAGCGCCCACAACCCGTGCAACCCGCATGGTCAATGACCGGCCGAGCGTTGATTGAACATTAATCCTTATACTGTTATGCTTATGAATCGACAAGTGGGAGCTTGGTTGGGGGATCGATTAAGGAGCGGTTGCTATGGCTACAAACACGGGGAAGAAATCAAAAACCAGCATTGTCCATAAGAACGAACGGGTAGCGCATTGGGCGTTTATGGACCACATCAGACAGGGCCTGATCGATAACGGCAAGGTCAAACCGGGAGAGAAATTAATAATCAGAGATGCCGTAGACGGTTTTTTTGGTCAAGGCGAGCCGACGGGACACCTCTTGGCTACCGACGGAGGCTGTTTCGGAAACAACTTCGGCTTAAATAGAATAATCGCATATTCTCCCTGGTTCACATATAAAGAGGGATATGTGGCGAAAATATTCGCCGATTCCGAATACTGGCAAGACATCATCGAAAACGTTCCCGCGGCCATCGATGTCGTCACTGTCCTCTATGGCATAAAGTTCGACTACCATTGCCCAAAGAATCTCTTTGAGGCACGCTTGGTTGAAAACCCCGACACGGGCCCCGACATGGGAGAGCTTCTGTCAAAAGACAGCGAAACCAGTGGTTTCTGGACCGGCTTCGCGGCCAAGCTTTGGAAAAGGCCGGAGGAGCCTTATGTGGGTATTCGGTTCGCCATGGCGTATACGCAGGGGTTCCGCATGAGGCATAAAGACGCCACAGGGGAAGAACTCGAGCTTGCGAAAGAAGAATGCCGTATTTTACTCAAACAACTGGCCGGTTGGAAAGGCATGCGGTTACTCATCGAAGAGCAAGGGTTAAAACTGCTCGCGCTCATAGACAAAGAATTGCGCGAGAACATGGCGATAAACAAAGCGGCTACGGAGACGATAGATGCCTTAGAGTCCAAAGCCAATGGGCTGGTCGAAGTGGAGCAGGCCATCTATAAAGTAGTCTACGAGCGCCACAAGATGAAAACTGGAATGGATGAGCTGTCTAGGGTTGCGCTTGCGGACAAAGAGGATGAAGATGTCTACGATTTCTCAGCGGAGGAAACCGCGCGCTTTCGCGAAATCGACGAGGCGATAGAGAATATTCGCGATGAGATAATTCCTCATATTCACGAGAAGAGTCGTACCGATGGTAAAATAACCGATCTTAATTGCAAAAACGTATTGACGAAATACGCTCTTGATTTCTTTATCAATTAGTTTTAAGAGTTTCACGAAGGCTTTGGGTTTTCCCCGAGGCCTTTTTCTTTACTCTTAGTGCTCGCCTTATAAGTAAAAACCGCTTCCTTTGGGTACTTTAATGATGAAAGGACATCGGTCTGCCGATGCAGGCTTTGCGAAACTGCTGTCAATGGTGACGCTTCAAAAATGGCTGTGGCAAGCAAAAGCTTCTGTGCGGGCCCGAGCGAAGTGGGGTGCGATAATGGGTTCGATGCCAAGGGAAATAGCGATTCCGCTCGACGAAATACAACTCCTGGGAAGCTTGCAACTGACTGACGGGGCTCGCGGGATAGTCGTATTCGCGCACGGAAGCGGCAGCAGCCGTTTCAGCCCTAGGAACCGTTTTGTGGCGGGCACCCTCAACGATGCCGGCCTCGCGACGCTCCTTTTCGACCTTCTCACCGAGGAGGAAGAAGCCGTCGATATGATAACCGCCGAGCTAAGGTTCGACATCGGACTCCTTGCCGACCGGCTCATCGAGGTCATCGACTGGCTTGCGACCTATGAAGAGACGCGCCACCTGAAGATAGGCTGTTTCGGCGCGAGTACCGGCGCGGCGGCGGCACTCATAGCCGCGGCGGCTAGACCGCAGAGCGTTTACGCCGTCGTCTCACGCGGGGGGCGCCCCGACCTAGCTGAGCGCGCCCTATCACAGGTCACAGCGCCAACACTGCTCATAGTCGGAGGCTACGATGAGCGGGTCATCCAGCTCAATGAGCAAGCACTCAAGAACATGCCGCCATCAATAGATAATGAGCTGACCATCGTCCCCAGGGCAAGCCATCTCTTCGAGGAACCGGGAACACTTGAGGAGGTCGCACGCCTGGCCCGCGACTGGTTTGTCAAATACCTCGGGGCATCCGCGACGCACGGCGCTGCCTGAGATAGGCCGCGCCCGGTAGCAAAATCCAATACGCTTCATTCGCCCGGCTTGTCTCGCTCCTCCGGGTGTCATTCTCTCTTGCCCACAGGTCGGCAACTAGACCGCCTGTCACCGCACCCGTATAATCGTATTCAAGCAATACGTTGGGAGGAGCAATTCATTTTGTCTAAGCGAGTCGCCGTCATAACGCTGGGGTGCGCGAAGAACTCGGTCGACAGTGAGCACATCCAGGGCTCACTACTCGAAAAAGCTATCGAGGTCTGCGAAGACCCGCGCGACGCGGATTATATAATCATCAACACCTGCGGCTTCATCGAGGCGGCCAGGCGGGAATCCATCGACACTATCCTCGAGGCGGTTGCACTGAAAGACGAAACCGGCCCGCAGAAGATTATCGTGACCGGCTGCCTGGCGCAGCGGTACTACGACGAACTCGCGCGCGAGATGCCGGAGATAGATATGCTCGTCGGCATCGACGACGAATGGGACATCGCGGCGATGGTCGCGAGCGACGAACTCGCAAGCATCGCGCCCAACACCGCTAGTCGTGATTTCGCCTCATATCCGGCGCGCAAGCTCACAGGCCATCCTTTCGCCTATTTGCAGATCGCGGACGGTTGCGACAACTGGTGCGCCTACTGCGCCATCCCGCTTATTCGCGGCCGCTTCAGGAGCAAACCCCTGGAGAAGGTGCTGAAAGAAGCCCGTATACTCGACGAGAGCGGGGTCGTTGAAGTCGACCTGATAGCACAGGACACCGGGCGCTATGGCTACGACCTCTACGGTAGACTCAGACTGCATGACCTGATAAGCGCACTCACCGGGTTCTCGAATATTCGCTGGATACGGCTATTATACCTGCAGCCGCAACATATCAACGACGAGTTAGTCGAGGCGATCAGGGCAAACAAGCTTATCGTGCCATACCTCGATATCCCGTTCCAGCACGCAAGCCCTAAGATTCTTAAAGCTATGAACCGCAACGGTGCGGGCTATGATTTTCTGACCCAGATAGCCTGGCTGCGACGCGCGATACCCGGTGTCATTCTACGAAGCTCCGTTATCGTCGGATTCCCCGGCGAGACCGAGCATGATTTCGGGCAGCTGGCCGATTTCGTTGAGCAGGCGCAACTCGACCATCTCGGTATTTTCGAGTACTCCCGGGAAGAGGGGACAGCAGCTGCGAGCATCGCGGGCCACCTACCTCGAGAAACCATTGCAGAGCGCTATCACCAACTGACAGCCTTGCAGGATTCCATCGGTGAAGAGCGAAATAAAGAGAGAATCGGCCAGGCAGTCGATGTGCTGGTCGAAGCCGAAATCGAGCCCGGTTTGCTCGAGGGTAGAGGCTGCTGGCAGGCACCAGAGATCGATGGCCTCATCCGTTTCAGAACGATTGCCGGGGCGAAAGCCGGCGCGCAGACAACGACGCCGGCGATTGGTGATATAGTGACGGTAACGCTCGAAGAGTTTGATGGCTGTGACTATACCGGGAGGTTGATTAGTGGGCCTGGCAAATAAGATAACGATAGCCCGTGTCCTCTTGGTACCGTTATTCATGGTCTTTCTGCTGTCGGCCCCGCAGCCGGTGGGCGCGTATATCGCCGCCGCCATTTTCACGATAGCGGCGATAACCGACTCCATCGATGGATATGTAGCGCGCAGCCAATCCCAGATAACCGTCTTCGGGCAGCTCATGGATCCCTTAGCCGATAAACTTCTGGTGTCGGCGGCTCTTATATCGCTGGTGCAATTGGGCCTGTTGTCGGCATGGGTCGCGGTTCTGATAATCGCGCGGGAGTTCGCCGTCTCGGGTTTAAGGCTTCTCGCGCTGACCGAGAACAAAGTAATCGCGGCAAGCTTGTGGGGCAGAATAAAGACCATCTCCCAGATCGTGGCGATTATCGCTATTATGATTAATATGCCTATCGGTTTCGGCGGAATGACACTCGGTCTGTGGCTTATGGCGATAGCCGTCGTTCTGACGATGATATCGGGCGCCGACTACTTCTTGAAGTCCTGGCGGGTACTGAACGGCGGCGCGCGGCTGAAGTAGCGCTTTAACAGCTAAAAGGAGGTGGCATGAGGTACCAGATAATAACGGTCGGCTCTGAACTTACTCTTGGACTGTCGGTCGACACAAACGCCGCTTTCATATCAAAGACACTCGGAAAACACGGGTTTACCTGCGTGCGCCATGTCAGTGTTCCCGACAAGATCGACCTCATCGCCGTTGCTATAAGCGAGTCGCTCGCGCAGGCCGACGGCGTCATCATAACGGGCGGGCTTGGGCCGACCATAGACGATTTGACGAGGGATGCCGTCAGCCGGGCACTCGGACGCGAACTCGAGTATAGTGAACGGCTCGGCGAAATCATCGAGGAGCGCTACGGAAACCGCGCGATTCCGCTGCCCGAGATAACCTATCGCCAGGCCTACCTGCCAAAAGGCGCCGAAGCAATTATCCCGACTCTTGGCAGCGCCCCTGGTATCATCATCAGCGAAGACGAGAAGTTCCTGTTCTCGTTGCCGGGCGTCCCCCGTGAGATGGCCGATATGCTGGAGAAAAACATCGTCCCGTGGCTGGAGACGAGATTTTGTCGCGGGGTCGCCCACGCGGTCAGAGTGCTGCGCACCACCGCCAAGTCCGAGGCCTCCCTCCAAGAGTCCATAGAAGACCTCGTGCGGTCCCTCCATGGCGTTGATGTCGGTATACTGGCGTACCCAGGTGAGATACAACTACAGCTTTTCGCAAAAGGCGCGGACATGAACGAGGCGAAAAATATAGTCGGCGATGCCGCGACGCTTTTGAGAGAACGCCTCGGCAATATCGTCTATGGTTACGACGATGAGACGCTCGAAGAGGTCACAGGCAAACTCTTACTCAAATACGGCCTATCGCTCGCCGTCGCCGAATCTTGTACCGGCGGCCTGGTCGGCAAAAAACTGACCGATATCGCGGGCAGCTCCGGGTACTTCAGCGGGGGTATCATCGCTTACAATAACGACGCTAAAAAATCGCTCTTAAACGTGTCGAGCCAGACACTCGTGCGGCATGGGGCGGTAAGCGCGGCCACCGCGCTGGCAATGGCCTTCGGTGTCCGCGACAGATTCAACGCGGACGTCGGTCTTTCGATAACGGGTATCGCGGGTCCCGATGGCGGCACCGAGGAAAAACCGGTCGGCTTGGTCTACGTCGCCCTATCTCATCAGGTGACCAACTACAGCAACCGCTTTATCTTCTTCGGCTCTCGTGATACCGTGCGGATAAAGAGCGCGAACGCGGCTCTCGACATGCTCCGCTATTATATTTTGGACAACTTCGAGCGGACTGGAGGCGACGCGTCTTAATGCCGCGCATCTTCATCGGCCTCGACCTGCCGGGTCGGCTAAAAAGCGAGCTTTTCGAAGTCTCCGAGCAACTCAAAGCAACCATCGAGGGTGCTCGATGGGTCGCCCGAGACAACATCCATCTAACTCTTAAATTCCTGGGCTCGGTACCCGAAGAACAGTCGGCCGAGATCGAAACCGCCCTGCGAGCCAAAGCCGCCGGCTTCGAACGTTTCTCCTTCGAGTGCGGGGCGCTCGGCGCTTTTCCGAATCAAAAGAGGGCCCGCGTCCTCTGGGTCGGCGTCGAGCGCGGCGGACGGGAGTTTGTCGAGCTTAGCACGCTCGTAGAAGATGCCCTTGCGCCCCTCGGTTTTACGCGCGACGATAAGCCGTTTACGCCCCATATAACTCTGGCGCGCCTCAACCCGCCCAAGCCTGTGGAGCAAGCCTTAAAAACGGTCCCGGAAGCCCCATATCGAGGGCGAAACATCCCGGTAGAGGGAATCACCATATTTCAAAGCCACTTGAAGCCCGCCGGCGTCGAATACGCCTCCCGTGCGTTCATCCCGCTCGAAGAATAGCCCAGCATCATGGTTCAAATATAATCATATTGCTATTGCCGGGCGCTCTAATTTATGATATGTATACTTATGCTGTTGTGCTAATAGTGGGCATCACGGGTTTTTATCGATGAAACCAGGTCGCGGGTCCGGCCACAGAGCCGGACATTTTATGCGTCATGCGGCCCGCGCCGTTTTTTAGCATTGCCGGGCCTGACCGCTTGACAGCGAACACGTGTTCGCATATGCTATGGTGGTGGTAGAAATCATAGCCCTTTAACCCTGAGGAGGAGATATGGATCGCGACAAAGTAATCGAGATAACCAAAGAACAGATAGAGAGAAAATACGGCAAAGGCTCGCTGATGAGGCTCGGCGAGAACCCGTCACGCATGGATGTCGCTATAATACCGACCGGTACGCTCGCGCTCGATATCGCGCTCGGCATCGGGGGCGTCCCGAGAGGCAGGGTAATCGAGATCTACGGCCCGGAATCGTCCGGTAAGACGACGCTGGCCCTCCATATCGTCGCCGAAGCGCAAAAAACCGGCGGAGTCGCCGCGTTTATAGATGCGGAGCATGCGCTCGACCCGATTTACGCGCGCAACCTCGGTGTAAATACCGAAGAGCTGCTCATATCGCAGCCGGACACCGGCGAGCAAGCCCTTGAGATAGCCGATATGCTGGTACGCTCGGGAGCGCTCGACGTTGTCGTCATCGACTCGGTCGCGGCACTCGTGCCGCGAGCCGAGATAGAAGGTGAGATGGGGGATTCGCACGTCGGCTTGCAGGCGCGCCTGATGAGCCAGGCGCTGCGCAAGCTCGCCGGTTCCATCAACAAATCCAAAACCACAGCCATCTTTATCAACCAGCTCAGAGAGAAGATCGGCGTGATGTTCGGCAGCCCTGAGACGACGCCGGGGGGGCGCGCACTCAAGTTCTACGCCTCGGTCCGGCTCGATATCAGAAGAATCGATTCGATAAAGCAGGGAACGGATATCATGGGCAACCGCGTCCGCGTAAAAGTCGTCAAGAACAAGATGGCACCGCCATTTCGGCAAGCAGAATTCGACATCATGTTCGGCGAAGGGATTTCCAAGGCCGGCAGCATGCTCGATTTAGCGGTTGAGCACAGCATCGTCCAGAAGAGCGGCTCGTGGTACACCTACGGCGAAGAGCGTCTCGGACAAGGCCGTGAGGTGGCGAAACAGACGCTCGTCGACAACAATGACCTGGCGAATGAGATAGAGACTAAAGTCAAAGAGAAAGTCGGCCTCGCGGAACCGCCGGCGACCTCCGAAGAGGCCGCTGAGGCGCCGACCGAAGAGTAGACCGGCAAATGGGGAGGCAAAAGACTTACACGATAACCTCATTGGCCCAACAGGAGCGACGGGCGCGGCGAACATCGATATTCGTAGATGGTAGTTTTTGGCGCGCGCTAGACACGGAAATCGTCGCCGAACTCGGGCTCCGTGAAGGGCAGCGCCTTTCAGATGAAGAATTGAGCAAGCTGGGCCACGCGCTCGAAACTAAAAAAGCGTTGGGGAGGGCGTTTAATCTGCTATCGCATCGCGCTCGCAGCACCAAAGAACTCTCGGAACGCCTCGCCCGCGCGGGCTTTGAGGCTGCCGTCGTCGCGGAGGTCATCGAGAAGCTACTGAGCCTCGATTATCTCGATGACCACGATTTCACAGACTCCTGGCTTCAAAACCGTATCCAAACTAAGCTATACGGCAGACACCGCATAAAACATGAGCTTAAACTAAAAGGAATTGCCGACGACATGATAGACGAGCGCTTGGCGGCGCACTCATCCGACGATAGTGAATATGCGAGGGCATTTAAGTCGGCGCAAGGAAAAGTAGGCTCCTATGCGGGCGCGGATGCCCAAAAGTCACGGCAGCGCCTGGGCCGATTTCTGATGCGAAGAGGCTATAGCTCGGCAATCGCTTATCGGGTCTGCAGAGACATTTTCGCCGAACGCTGATTGAACCTCGCGCGACATTGATTGCCGCCGCCAATCCTCAGACTCTCCTCAACGATAACGCCGCGCCGGCAAATTCCTTGACACTAAAATGCTAGAGCTTTAGTATATAATTGTAGTTGTAGAAGGCAAAAATGCTCTACTAAGTAAAGACATTTAGTTTTACATAGATTACAAAAACTAAAGAAACGATAAATAGCCTGTATGGTGCGGCAACGAGCCGAGTGCATAGCCGCAGCCGGCTAAGGGACGCTATTTTAACTTAGATAGAGATTTTTGCCGAGCAATAGCTCGGTATTTTTTATTTAAATGGAAGGAGGCAGCAATGGACCAAGTGCTAGTTTATGTTTTAGTAGGCATTATAGCCGCGGCAGCCGGCGTTGCGACAGGATACGCCATCCGTCGCATTTCGTCCGAAGCTAAAATCGCCTCCGCCGAAGAAGCCGCAAAGCGAATATTGTCTGAAGCAGAAAAGGAAGCTGAGCAGCGAAAAAAGGAAGCTTTGATCAATGCCAAGGATGAGATTCATGCAATCCGCTCAGAAAATGAGCGAGAGATGCGCGATCGGCGGAACGAGATCCAGCGATTAGAGAAGCGCCTCACTCAAAAAGAGGAGTCGCTCGATTCAAGGTCTAACGGGCTCGACAGAAGAGAACGCGGCTTGACCGACAAAGAAAAAGAGATGGCGAAAATCGAAGGTGAATTGTCCGAGATTTACGAGAAAGAGATGCGCCTTCTCGAGCAAATCGCGGGCTTGACCGCGCAGGAAGCACGCCAACTGCTCTTGAAGAGAGTGGAGGATGAGACGAGGCACGAAACAGCGATGATGGTCCGCGAAATCGAGGCTAAAGCCAAAGACGAGGCGGATAAGAAATCACGTGATATTATCGCGCTCGCCATCCAACGTTGCGCGGCGGATCACGTAGCCGAGACGACCGTCTCGGTTGTGCCCCTGCCGAGCGACGAGATGAAGGGGCGTATCATCGGGCGGGAAGGACGCAATATCCGCACGTTCGAGAATATCTCCGGAATCAACCTGATCATCGACGATACTCCCGAGGCGGTCATCCTGTCGAGCTTCGACCCGGTCAGGCGCGAAATCGCGAGGCTTACCCTGGAACGGCTTATCGCGGATGGACGGATTCATCCGGCGCGCATCGAGCAGATGTACGAGAAAGCGCGCGAAGAAGTCGACGCTCATATCCGCGAAGTCGGGGAGCAAGCGACATTCGACACCGATATTCACGGTCTCCACCACGAGCTTATCAGGGTCTTGGGCAGGCTCAAGTACAGGACGAGCTATGGTCAGAACGTCCTGCAGCACTCGATTGAGGTAGCGCATCTGGCCGGCATCATGGCGGCGGAGCTGGGCGCGGACGTAAAGCTTGCGAGAAGAGCGGGACTCCTTCATGACCTTGGCAAAGCCATCGACCATGAAGTCGAAGGACCGCACGCGGTAATCGGCGCCGAACTCGCGAAGCGCTTCAATGAGCAGGCGCAAATCGTCCATGCCATCGGGGCTCATCACGGTGAGATAGACCCGAATACCGTGGAAGCGGTGCTCGTTCAGGCCGCGGACGCGATTTCCGGCGCGCGACCCGGCGCACGCAGGGAGACTCTCGAGAGCTATATCAAGCGTCTTGAGAAACTCGAGGCAATCGCCGAATCACATAGCGGCGTCGAGAAGTGTTACGCCATGCAAGCCGGGCGTGAGCTGAGAATTATGGTAAAACCGGCGGGCATCGATGACGCGATGGCCGACTTGATGGCCAGAGACATCGCCAAACAAATCGAGGGTGAACTCGAATATCCGGGACAAATAAAGGTCATAGTCATCAGGGAACACCGCGCCGTAGAGTACGCGAAGTAGGATAAAGGCGAATGTATGGAGGGCCGGCAACGGTCCTCCATTTTTTATGCGCTCATTCAACGCCAATACGGTTATCGGGCCCAACAACACGTCTTTATGCCTTCGAATTAGAGACGCGGGAATAAGCCGAAATCGCGCCCGCCCGCCGTCTAATATTTGACAAAGCCCTATTTACCCAGGACAATAGAGATTAATACATAGCGCCGGCGACAGGTATAATCATGGCAGAAAAAGAGAACGACCCCCTAATAAACTTCGTAGCCAACCTAACCGGAAACCAATACCTCAAAGTAGAGGAAAACCTCGGTCAGGGTTTCGTTCGCCTCAACATAAGCGAGGCCGAACGCCGCCAAGCTAAACACGATATCCAATCGATGGAAGACATCGTACTCGAGATGCTGAGAAATTCCCGCGACGCCGGCGCGTCCAGAATCTTCATTGCGTCGACCAAAGAGGACAACCTTATCCGCAAAGTGACGATAATCGACGACGGGGACGGCATCCCCGCCGAGCTTCACGAGAGAGTCTTCGAGCCGCGGGTAACATCCAAGCTCGAAAACCTCATTACCGACCGGTACGGAATCCACGGGCGCGGCATGGCGCTCTTCTCGATAAAACAAGCCTCTGACGAGTTCGACTTGGTTTTTTCATCCCCCGGAAGGGGTACTGTATTTAGAGTGCAGACCAGCACGGGTCTTCTAAGCGAGAGAAAAGACCAGTCGACTTATCCGACTATAAAGTATCGCAATGGCGAGCCGATAATCATCAAGGGACCGCATAACATCATACGAACGGTGCTCGAGTTCAACCTCGACCACCAGCACCTTGAAATATATCTCGGCTCACCGACAGAAGCGCTGGCGACAGCGCACCTGATGTGCCTCGACGAGAATACGCGCGGGACAGGCGCGAAATCCGAGGACTACAAGATCTGGCGGTGCTTGAAACCGATTAAAGCGGCCGGCATTCTATCGGATATCGCGGAACGCAGGCTCGGCCTAAGGGTCTCTATAAGAAACGCGCAGCGCATCATGAGCGGGCGAATCGTCACGCTCAAGCCGTTACTCGAGACACTCACAGCCAAGCAAGCAGAACCGGAAGAGCCCGACCGCAAGATCATAGACCTGATGAGGACGGAGCCTCTGGCAAAAAGGATATCACAGGCGGACCTTGAGCATATCGCGCACAAGGTTAGCGATGAACTTAAAATTATTGGCGACAAGTATTTTATGGAAATATTGCCCGATCCAGAGGTTTATGCGGGTAGGGATTGTATTAGGGTAACGATTAAGCTACAATCAAAAGGGAATTATTAACAGTTCTGCAAAAATATAGCAGGAGTTCTAAGTTAGGCGCGCGAATATCCGCTTTCGCGTAGCCCCTCGCGCGGGGGCGTGAGTTGAAACTTAGAACAGCATCGAATAACAGTATTACAGCTTGTCATAATATTTAGACGTAGACCGCTAAGGAGGAATTTATGGAAGTACTAAAGGTTTCATCGAAATCGAGTCCCAACTCCGTGGCCGGAGCGCTAGCCGGGGTGGTAAGAGAGCGCGGAGCCGCTGAAATGCAGGTAATAGGCGCCGGCGCACTCAATCAAGCGGTAAAAGCTATAGCCATCGCGCGTGGATTCGTGGCGCCCGGCGGGCTCGACCTGGTATGCAAGCCGTCATTCGCGGACATTACGATCAATGGCGAAGAGCGAACCGCTATCAAGTTGCTTGTAGAGCCTAAGTAGCAATCGGCTATTGGATAAATATCTAATAGTTTGTTAACGGTTTAATAAAACGTATAAGGCTGTGCTAAGATAAACTTTGCACAGCCTTTTTTTGTGCGATAGCCAAGCTCTTTGACCACCCTCGATTTAAGGGGCGCGCATGCCGGTTGACCTACATATTCATACAACGGCTTCAGATGGAAGCTTCACGCCGAAAGAGGTCGTCGAAATCGCCGCCGCGTCGAACCTGCGGACGATCGCCGTCGCCGACCACGACACGGTAGCGGCGCTAGAGGATGCCCGGCGCTATGGAGCCGAACTCGGTGTGGGCATAATACCCGCCATCGAACTGAGTTCGCGCTATAAGGGCAAGGACATCCACGTCCTCGGATACTATGTCGATGACAAGAACGAAAAACTGTTAGCGTCGCTCGAGCGTCTTCGCGCCGCTAGAGAAGAACGCGCCGTGCGCATCATCGAATGTCTCCAAGGTATCGGCGTCGATATAGACTTCTCAAACGTCCTTGAGCAAGCGAAGAACTCTTCGGTCGGCAGACCTCATATCGCAAGGGCAATGGTCGGAAGCGGCTACGTAAGCGACTTCAGGACGGCTTTCACGCAATTTTTAAAGAGAGGGGCGCCTTGTTTCCTGGAGAAATTCGTCTATCCGCTGCAGGCGACGATAGAGATTATTCACAACGCCGGGGGCCTTGCCGTCTTCGCTCACCCCGGGCTGGCTAAACTTGACGAGCATATCGATGAATTCATCGCCTTTGGCCTCGACGGATTCGAGGCGTACCATGTTGAGCACTCCGAGCAAGACACCAAACGCTATTTAAGGCTCGCCGAGAAAAAAGGTTTGTTGGTGACCGGAGGGTCCGATTGCCATGGCCCGGTCTCGACGCATGGTCAGCGACTTGGCCGGTTTCTCGTCCCCGACGAGGTCGTCGATTCTCTCTCAGCGGCCGCTAGGCGCTGATATAGCGCTTAGCCTTGCCGGAAGCGGCGACCGGCTGCTGTAGTTTCGTCGCACATTTGTTACAATATTTGCCATGAAGAAATTCCACATAGCGACCTTTGGTTGCCAGATGAACAAGCATGATTCGGAGCGTATGGCCGGACTCCTCATAGAGCGCGGTTACGCGCCCTGCGGCGACCCCGCGGAAGCCGATGTCATCGTCTTCAACACCTGCGCTGTCCGCAAACACGCCGAAGACCGTTTTTTTGGAAACCTAAACAACCTGAAGGCCGATAAAAGAGCCAACCCGAACCTTATCATCGCGGTGGGCGGCTGTGTCGCGCAGGCCGAGCGCGAACGTATCCTTGAGAAATCGCCCCATGTCGACATCGTATTCGGCACCCACAATATGCCAAATCTGGGTTTTATGGTCGAGGAGGCGGAACAAGGCAGGCGCGCGGTCTGCGCGGTCGCCGATGAGATAGAGATAATGTCGACCGCCGTGCCGAGCGCGCGCGAAGAGGCGCACCATGCGTGGGTTCCCATCATTATCGGCTGCGATAACTTCTGCAGCTATTGCATAGTCCCGCGTACGCGCGGACGCGAGACGAGCCGAACGCAAGAGGACATAGTCGATGAGGTCGAGCGACTCGTCTCCGAAGGGGTCATCGAGATAACGCTTCTGGGCCAGAACGTCAATTCCTATGGGCGCGACATCTATGGCGAAAGCAGGTTCGCGCAGCTCTTGAAGAGGCTCAACGGCGTGTCGGGACTGCTCCGCATACGCTTTATGACATCGCACCCGAAGGACCTGACCGATGACATCATCTACGCCATCGCGAACAGTGATAAGGTCTGCGAACATATTCATCTGCCGGTTCAGGCGGGCTCGGACAGGCTTCTTAGCGCTATGAACAGAAAATACACAAAAGAAGGATATTTGGCGACGATTTCGAAGATATATGAAGCGATACCCGGAGTCGGCATCACAACCGACATTATGGTGGGATTTCCAGGTGAGACCGAGGAAGATTTTTCGCACACCCTGGATATAGTCGAAAGAGCGCGTTACGACTCCGCGTTTACCTTTATCTTCTCGCCGCGCGAAGGCACGCCGGCTGCGAAAATGAAGAACGAGGTCCCCGCCGGTATAAAATCGGAGCGATTCGACCGGCTTCTGGCCTCGCTCAACCGGATAAGCCTCGAGAACAACTCGGCGCTCCTTGGCCGAGAGCTGGAGGTCTTTATCGAAGGCGTCGGCAAGAGGGACGAGAACATACTGACCGGGAGAACCCGGACCAATAAAGTAGTCAATTTCGAAGGGTCCGCCGACTTAGTCCATACTGAGGCGGTTATCCGAATAACCCAAGCTAAAACGTGGTCTTTACGCGGTGAACTGCTCGAAGTAGCGGTTAAGGGTTAGCGTCGTAGTCATGCCGTTCTAAGCGGCAAAGGGGGAGCCAATGCCTATTGTAATCGGTTGTTTGATGCCTCACCCGCCTATTATTATCCCCGAGATAGGCAGGGATAATATCGACCGCGTGTCGTCGACTATGCGGGCGATGGATACCATATGCGCGGCAGTCGCTAGGGCCAATCCTGAAACGCTCGTCTTCATATCGCCGCACAGCGCCGGCTTTGCCGACAGTATTGCGGTCAAAACGACCCGGATTCTTGCCGGATCGTTTAAAGATTTCGGAGCCCCCAATATCCGCCTGATAGCAAATCTCGACGAAGAACTGCTCGCCGCATTGTTGGTAGAGGCCGAGAGGTACGGAGTATCGCTAACCAAAATCGGGAATGACCACATCAAGCTGTTCCAGTCCGAAGCGCTCGACCACGGTGTCCTGGTGCCGCTTTATTTCCTTCAAAGATATATCGACGTCCCGGTGGTATCGCTCGCGGTCAGCTACGCGGGAGCGGACGAGCACTACGCGCTGGGCGCCGCTATCGAGAAAGCCGCTAACCGCGCCGGCGGAAGAGTCGCCGTCATCGCCAGCGGCGACCTCTCGCACCGGCTCACCCCGGGTGCGCCGGCCGGCTTTAACCCGCGCGGAATCGACTTCGACGCGAAGATAATCGAGATAATCGAGACCGGAGACTTCAACGAACTCTTCGAACTCGACCCGATGCTCGTCGAAGATGCCGGCGAATGCGGCCTACGTTCGATATACGCGCTCGCGGGATGCTTTAACGGGCGGCAAGTTCACACCAGTATCCATTCTTATGAGGGACCGTTCGGTGTAGGCTACCTGGTGGCATCGGTTCTCCCCGGTCGACCCGACCCGGAGCGCGAATTTATGGTACTCGATTTCGAAGAAGAGTTGAGCGAGCCTGTCAGGCTGGCTAAACTCAGCCTCGAGCAATATATCGGTCTTGGGCAAGTCGTCGAGCCGCCCGATAATACCCTCCGGGAATTGCTCGACAGGCGCGCCGGAGCCTTTGTCTGTATTAAAATCGCCGGCGAGCTGAGGGGCTGCGTCGGAACGATTCTGCCTACGGAAGAGAACATCGCCCGCGAAATAATGGCCAATGTCGTCCAGGCCGCCCAGGCCGACCCCCGCTTTACGCCGGTCGGCGAAGCGGAGTTGCCGCTCCTTCAATACTCGGTGGACATCCTGGGCGCGCCCGAAAAAATAGATTCGACTTCACACCTCGACCCCAAGCTTTACGGAGTAATCGTCAGAAAAGGCGCGAAGACCGGCTTGCTCTTGCCCAACATAGAGGGCGTCGATACGGTCGAGCATCAACTGGCTATCGCCAAGCAAAAAGCGGGCATCCCCATACATGACCGAGCCGACCTGTATAGATTCAAGGTGACCAGGTATGAATAGTAAACTGGTCGTAATCGCGGGTCCCACCGCGAGCGGCAAGACCGCCGTCTCGACGGCGCTCGCGAAAGCGCTCGACGGCGAAATCGTATCGGCCGACTCTATGCAGGTTTATCGGCGCCTGGACATCGGAACGGCAAAGGCGACCGCCGAAGAAATGGCCGGGGTGCCACACCATCTCATCGACATCATCGAGCCCAGTGAGCCTTTTAGCGTAGCCGCGTACCGGCTCCTCGCGGACGCCGCCGTAAAAGACATCACTGCGCGCGGCAAACTGCCTATCCTGGCCGGCGGCACCGGTTTGTATATCAGATCCGTCATAGACGAACTGGAATTCCCGGCGGGAGACCTCGCATCCGAGATAAGGGAGCGCCTGGAGGACCGCGCGGCCGACACAGAGCCCGAGACGCTCTACCGAGAGCTGCTCACTAAAGACCCGGCGGCCGAGAATATCATCCACCCCAAAAACAAGCGCCGCATCATCCGCGCACTCGAGGTAATCGAGCGAACCGGGCGGCCGTTTAGCGATTTTCATAAGGCTTGGTCAGACCGGGTCTCCCATTATGACCTGGCGATGTTTGGTTTAACAATAGAGCGGGCACTGCTTCATGAGCGCATTAACGTTCGTGTGGACCGCATGGTCGCGGATGGTTTGCTCGAAGAAGCCCGCTCACTAATCGACGCCGGTTACGAACAATTTTTGACATCACAGCAGGCCATAGGGTATAAAGAAGTTATTCGCCATATTAAGGGCGAGACCTCTTTAGGGGACGCGATTTCGACGGTAAAAGCAAGAACCAGGCAATACGCTAAACGCCAGATGACATGGTTCAGAGCCGACCCGCGCATAACGTGGGTCGACATGACGGAGAAATCCGCCGGCGCGGCTGCCGAAGAGATATTAGCCCGTCTCGGAGGCGGATTTTACTTGAAAGGGTAACCATGTTGCTGAATTTCGCCAAATATGAGGGTTTGGGAAACGACTTCATAATAATAAAAAACTTGGACGGCTCGGTTACTCTGACTGTCGAGCAAATAGCCGCGCTCTGCGACCGCAACTTCGGAATCGGTGCCGACGGCTTGATATTCGCCAGGCCTTCGGCGAGCGCCGATTTCTTTATGGATTACTACAACTCGGACGGCTCGCTCGCCGAGATGTGCGGCAACGGTATCCGGTGCTACGCTAAATACCTGGTAGACGAGTGGTTGACCGACAAGTCCACCCTTATTATCGAGACCAGGGCCGGAGACAAACAGGTCGAGCTGGTGCTGGACAGGGGACGAGCGATAGGGGCGAAGGTAGACATGGGCGCACCCGAACTCGAAGCGCTAAAGATACCGGTTCGCACCGAAGCCGAGCGAGCGATAGATGAGCGGTTTAGCTTCGGCGATACCGTTATTAGAGCGACCTGTGTTTCGATGGGCAACCCGCATTGCGTCATCTTCGTCGATGATGTAAAAGAAGCGCCTGTTCAAACGCTTGGGCCGGTTATAGAGACGAGTGACTACTTTCCGCGGAAGACCAACGTCGAATTCGCGCAAGTCATATCGAGAGACGAGATCGCGCTCCGTGTCTGGGAGCGGGGTAGCGGGGAGACACTCGCTTGCGGAACCGGCGCCTGCGCCACGCTGGTCGCCGCCGCGCTCAACGACAAGACCGGCCGTTTCGCCGTAATACACCTGCCCGGCGGAGACCTCTCCGTTACCTGGAATGAAGACGGTCGTGTACTGATGGAGGGGCCCGCCAAAAAAGTCTTCACGGGGACCATAGACGTGAAGTAGGGCTACGGCCCTTTAGCCGATAGAAAAGAGAGCTAAAGCCTTAAATCGCTTCTGGTTGCGCGCGAATATGCCTAGCATTACCAGGGCAATATATGTTAGCTTTAAAAGCAAATTGTTGTGCCGACCGAGTGGGCTATATAGTTACAGGATAGAAATGAGGAGGACGCAGCGGTAATGAAACTTGCAAAGAGAATCGACAACCTTCCACCATATTTGTTCGCGGAGATCGATAAAAGGGTCGCGGAAAAACGGGCGCAGGGAGTAGACGTCATAAGCCTGGGGATAGGCGACCCAGTAGAGCCGACGCCGAAAAACATAATAGACAAGCTTGCGAAAGAGGCCGAAAACGCCGCGAACCACCGCTACCCGTCCTACTTCGGCATGCCCGACTTCCGGCGCTCGATTGCCGGTTGGTACAAAAAGCGTTTCGATGTCGACCTCGACCCGGAGACCGAAATCCTGCCGCTCATCGGCTCGAAAGAGGGTATCGCTCATATAAACTTCGCCGTTCTCGATGCCGGCGATACGACGCTCATCGCCGACCCCGGCTATCCGGTCTATAATACCGGCGCCATTCTCGCCGGCGTCAACCCCGTTCATGTGCCGCTGGTCGAGGAGAACGACTTTCTCCCGGACCTCGACGCGATCGACGCGGGCACCAGCAAGGCGGCGAAGATGCTGATGTTGAACTACCCGAACAACCCGACCTCGGCCGTCGCCGGCGACGACTTCTTCAAGGACCTCATCGGTTGGGGCGAGAAAAACCAGGTCATAATCGCCCATGACAACCCATACTCGGAAATCACCTTCGACGGGTACGTCGCGCCCAGTTTTCTCCAATACCCGGGGGCCAAAGAGGTCGGCATAGAATTCAACTCCTTGTCGAAGACTTACAATATGACCGGCTGGCGAATCGGTTGGGCTTGCGGAAACGCGAAAGTAATCGAAGCGCTCGGCAGGGTCAAGACCAACATCGACTCGGGCATCTTCAACGCCATACAATACGCGGGTATCGAAGCGCTCGAGGGTCCGCAGGATATCATCGAAGAGATGTGCGACATCTACCGGAAGCGCCGCGACCTGGTCATGGATGTACTCGGCAAGCTGGGGCTCGGATGTCGTGAGCCGAAGGCGACGATTTACGTCTGGGTCAAAGTCCCGAAGGGCTATACCTCGGCGAGCTTTGCGACACATGTGCTCGACAGCGTCGGCGTCATCGTATCGCCGGGCAACGCTTACGGACCATCCGGCGAGGGATACGTTAGAATATGCTTGAGCATCCAAGACGACCGCCTAGTCGAGGCGCTGGATAGGATAAAGACGCTGGTTTAGGAGATATTTTAACTAACGCCGGCGCTAACGGGGGAAAGCGAATCAAACAGACGAGTTTCGTGACCGAAAAAGCGGCCGAAAAGGCCGTCATAGTCGGCGTGCAAGTCGGCGCCGAGACCGATTGGGAGGCCGAGCAGACCTTAAACGAACTCGAACATCTCGCCTCTACGGCCGGTGCCGAAGTCGTCGACAGGGTGAGCCAACGTCTATCCAAGCCGAACGTGCGCACTTTTATCGGGCCGGGCAAGGCCGAGGAGATATTCGAGGCGGCAAAGGGGGCCGGCGCGGATATCGTCCTATTCGATGTCGACCTCTCACCGTCACAGCAAAAGAATCTTGAAGACATCATGCCGAATATTAAGATTCTCGACCGCACCGGCTTGATTTTAGACATCTTCGCACAGCGCGCGCGCTCAGCCGAGGGCAAGCTCCAGGTCGAGCTGGCGCAGATGAACTACATCCTGCCGCGCCTTAAAGGGATGTGGGGACACCTCGAACGCCTATCGGGCGGAATCGGCACCAGAGGGCCCACTAGGGGGCCGGGAGAGACGCAACTCGAGTCGGACAAGCGGATGATTCGCAAACGAATCCAGCGCCTTACGAACGAGATAGAGGAGCTAAAGAGGAATCGGTCGGTTCAGCGGCAGAGACGGCAAAAACAGGGCGTCTTCAACGTCTCTCTGGTCGGATATACGAATGCGGGCAAATCGACCTTGTTAAACGCGCTGACCGGAGCGGATGTCCTGGTCGAAGATAAGCTCTTCGCCACGCTCGACTCGACGACCCGCAAGCTCGCTGTCGACCATCGAAGAGAGGTCGTGCTCTCGGATACGGTCGGGTTCATAAAAAAGCTGCCGCATCAGCTCGTGGCCGCATTCCGCTCGACCCTGGATGAAGTAAGAATGGCCGACTTGCTCTTGCACGTCGTCGACGCCGGCCATCCGCGCATGGAGGGGCAGATAAGGGCGGTCGAAGATGTTTTGGCCAAACTCGAAGCCGAGGATAAACCCCAGATACTAGTCTTCAATAAAATAGACCTCCTCGACGACGCCGACCGTGAGCGGCTGAAAAGGGTCTACCCCGAGAGTGTTCTCGTCTCGGCGGTCAATGGGGTGGGACTGGGGGGGATACGGGGGGCTGTCGAGCGAGAGTTGCAAAAGCGCACCGTCCGGCTCCACCTGCTTATCCCTTATACAAAAGGGTCGTTTTTACAGCGCCTTTACGGCACCGGTACCATCATATCCGAGACACATACCGCCGACGGCACCGAACTCGTCGTCGATATGCCCCTGGGCGACCTCGGCGAATACGCGCAATTCGAACTCTCTGGAAGTTAGCCCGAAAGCCCCGACAAGAGCCGCCCGCGTCCAAACAGGCGACCAAATAAGCGTACTCCCTGCTCTAAAGGGAATTCATACCGTATCGCCGAACAGCCTTGGTATTTGCTATTGCATAGTACATGCATTCTACTCTAGTATATAAATACTAATAATCTATACCTCAAGGGAGATGACTATGGCGCGACAAGTTAAAACGAAGGAAACCCCGGCCCTGGCCGATATAGGCCTCGGCGAACTGGAAGCCTCGGTAATGCGCATTGTCTGGGATAAGAACGTAAACACGGTTAAGGACGTCTTTATCGAATTGTATCCAAAGAGACGTCTTGCGTACACGACCGTAATGACGGTAATGAGAAGGCTCGCCGAAAAGGGCGTTCTCGAACAGGACCGAGCGGCGAAGACCTATTATTATAAGGCGAAAGTCAGCCGGGACGAGATGGCGGAGAGCATGATAAACTCTGTCGTCGACAAAGTCTTGGGCGACGTCAGCGCCGACATCCTGATAGATATTATAAAAAAGCACACCTTCACGCCGGAAGAATTGACGGCCTTGGAACGGAAACTGTCGGCCGCCAAATAGCAACTGTCGGGACCGATTGTCAGGGCTAAAACCCCGGACTACGAGCGTTGGCGCCAAAAAGCGAAAGCCCGCTTTAGCTTTCTTGCTAGAGCTTCCGCATCAAGCCTACGACCTTGCCGAGTATGGTAAGGTCGTCGACGACGATTGGCTCCATGCGCGGGTTCTCGGCTTTGAGCACGAAGCTCTTCTCTCGCTTAAAGAAACGCTTGACGGTGGCTTCGTCTTCGACGAGCGCCACAACGATATCCCCGTTATCGGCGCTGTTTTGCTGCCGTATGACAAGGTAATCGCCATCGTATATGCCCGCGTCTATCATGCTCTCGCCGCTGACCTTGAGAAGAAAGCCGTCCTCGCCTGCTATCTCTACCGGAACCGCGATGATGTCCTCGATGTTCTCCTGCGCGAGCAACGGCATGCCCGCCGCGACCCGTCCGACCAGCGGAAGGCTTTTGACCTTGGACGCGCTCACGCCCGCCGTGCCCGCGCGAAAATCCAAGACTTCGAGGGCGCGCGGTTTCGTCGGGTCGCGCCTGATGTAACCCTTTTTCTCGAGCGCCGCCAGGTGGCTGTGGACAGTCGAACTAGACGTCAGCCCGACCGCCCGCCCTATCTCTCTAACCGACGGCGGATATCCGATTCTGCCTATCTCTTTAAGAATATAATCTAATACCTGCTGCTGACGCCGGGTCAAATCGGTCCGCTCCATAGTGCCTCCTCCGCTACGGCAAATCGTTGTAAAAACTATAACACAAAACTATGTTCCCCACAAACATAGGTTCGATTGAACGACCGCGTCGCATCCATGCATATGATCGGCAATGGAGCGCTTGAAATTTTTTAACCGCTCTACCCAGCGGTTATTTCAGAAACGCAAAAGTTTCTTCCAAATATGGATTGTAGACACCATATATAGTGGTATACTTAGTTAACAACGCAATATGTTGTGGATAAACCTGTGGATAACCAGTGATCAAGGTGCGAACGTGAGGTGTCCTTACTGCGGTTATGCTGACTCAAAGGTGATCGATTCGAGGCTGAACGAAGCGGGCGACGTGACTCGGAGAAGGCGCGAATGCTTGGAATGCGGCAAACGGGTAACATCCTTTGAAAGAATAGAAGAGCAACCGCTTACCATCATCAAGAAGAACGGGGAACGCGAGCCGTTCAGTAGAACTAAGCTGCTGGAAGGTATCTTAAGAGCGCTTGTTAAGAGGCGTGTGGAAAGGGAGATAATCGAGCGGATAGTAGACGATATCGAAAGCAGCCTAAGGAACGAGTTTCGGCACGAGGTCGCATCCCGAGAACTCGGAGATAGGGTTCTCAGGGCTCTAAAGGTAGTAGACAAAGTGGCTTATATTCGCTTTGCCTCTGTTTATCGGGACTTTAAAGATTTAGAAGAGTTCACACAAGAATTGAAGATACTAACGTAGTCCGATTAGAAGCAAAATCTATGATCATAATGGAGTAATTCTTGTCATAACAGTCAGCCGTAGTCATACTATTTTTTCGCATTACTAAAAACAGCGATATTCGAAGCTAACAGAGGCAAAGCGTATTTTTAATGTACGGGCGGTTTCATAGGAGGTAATAGCAGTCATGTCCGAGTTGAGCGTCGCAGCAGAGACCGAGGAAGCGAGAGAGCCTGACAGTAAGCTGAAGCACGAGAGAATCATAAACGTCGTCAAGACCCATCCCGAAGAGGGCAGCGCCACCGATATCGCGCTCCTCGTCAGCACCTCATCCAAGGCCGAAATAAACATCTGGGACAAAGAGAAGATAACGAACTCGCTTATCAAAGAGACCGGGGCGGGCGAAAGCCTCGCGAGCGAAATAGCCGACGCGGTCGAGCGCAAGCTCTTCGAGAGCAACTTCAGCTCGATAACGACGAGTATTATCAGAGAACTCGTCGACCTGGAGCTGCTCCAGAGAAACTTGACCATCATGCACAAAAAACACTCCCACCTCGGCCTGCCGATGTTCGATGTGGAAGAGATAATAAACAACGCCAACAACGAAAACAGCAACACGACCCACAATCCGGAGTCTATAAACCTTACGCTCGCCGAGACGATTCTTAAAGAGTTCGCGCTGCGCAAGGTCTTCAGCGAAGATGTGGCGCTCGCGCACCTGATGGGCGATGTCCACCTCCATGACCTCGGCTTCATAATCAGGCCATACTGCGGGGGCCACTCGCTCGAATACATCAAGAAATTCGGCTTGTCGCTTCCGAATATAACGAGCACCTCGAAACCGGCGCGCCACCCGGAGGTCTTAATCGGCCACATGGTAAAGATGGCCTCGAGCCTACAGGCCCACTACGCGGGCGCGGTCGGCTGGGAAGCCGTCAACATGTTCTTCGCGCCGTATCTCGTCGGCCGGACATACGATAACATCAAGCAGCTCGCGCAGATGCTGATATACGAGTTTAACCAGCTCGCCGGTGCGAGAGGCTCGCAGGTCACCTTTACCGATTTCAACCTCTATTGGAACATCCCGAAACACTTCGCGGACACGCCGGCCGTGGGTCCCGGCGGGGAGTACACCGGCAAGACCTATAAAGAGTATGAAAAAGAAGCGCAGGCGTTCGTCAGGGCGATGTTCGAGATTTATCTCGAGGGCGACGCGAACGGCAAGACCTTCGTCTTCCCGAAACCGCTTCTCCACATCAACGACGAGTTTTTCAAGACGACCGGTTGGGAAGAGTTCCTCGAGCTGGCGTGCCTCGTCGCGTCGAAACAGGGCATCACATATTTCGTCTTCGACCGAGGCGATGAGGTAACGGTGAGCCAGTGCTGCCGCCTCAAACTGAAATTAGGCGAGCAGGACCTGGTCGAGGCCAAAGCCCCTGAGAAGATGCGGTTCTCGGCGCTGCAGAATGTCACTATCAACCTGCCCAGAATCGCGTATAAGGCGATGGGCAGCGACGAATTGCTCTTCGCCGAGCTAAACCGGACGATGGAGATGGTGGCTAAAGCGCACGTCCAGAAGAAGGCTTTCATCGGCGAGTTGATGGATCTCGGTCCGCGCGGACCGCTTGCGATGCTGTGCTCATCCCGCGACGGGGAGCCGTATCTCAGGATGGATCGTTTGACCTACCTCTGCGGCCTTCTCGGGCTAAACGAGCTGGTCGAGGCGCACACCGGCATGGAGCTTCACGACTCCGACGAAGCCCTGAAATTCGGCCTCAAAGTCATCTCGCACATGAATTTGAAGTGCAGGCAGCTCTCCGAGCAATATGATATCAAGATGGTTCTCGAGGAATCGCCGGCCGAATCATCCGGCTACCGCCTCGCCAAGCTCGATATGAAGTACTATCCGACACAGACCAAAAACGTCATCAAAGGCAAGGTCGAGAGCAACGAGTACTACTATACGAACAGCATCCACATCTCGGTCGAGGCGCCGGTAGACTATGTGGAGCGCGTGAGAAAGCAGAGCCTCTTCCACCCGCTGATAGAGGCGGGAGCGATAATACATGTCTGGCTGGGTGAGAAAGAGCCTTCGCCGAAATCGATTGAGAACTTCGTCTTAAAGACGTTCAAGGGCACGCACGCCGAGCAAATCGCGTTCAGCCCGGAGTTTACGGTCTGCGAAGGTTGCCGGCGTACAACTCGGGGTCTCATGGAGGCCTGCCCGGAGTGCGGTTCGGAAGAGGTCTACGGCATAACCAGAATCGTAGGGTATTACTCTAAGATACCGACTTGGAACAAGGGCAAAGCGGGCGAACTGGTGGATAGAATAAGGACCGGACTGGTTGCGGAGACGAGCGTCTCCGGTAATGGGTATGGGTGTTAGACTGGGGGATGCAATAAATGTCGCGGAAGGTCAAGGTCTTTTGGAAAAACGAGTGCCCGAAGTGCCCGGCGGCCAAAACGCTCGTATCGGGGAGCGGTAACGCCGAACTCTTCAATCTCGACGAGGTCGACGGGATGGCCGAGGGCGCCTTTTACGGAGTGATGTCTACTCCCTCGATTATAGTGACCGACAACGACGGCCGGGAGCTTGCCGCGTGGCGCGGTGAGGTACCGAGCAAAAAGGACATCGTTGAATGGCTGTAAGAACAGAGCAGGATTTCGCCATAAAAGGCTATATTCCGCTTAGCATGCTCGACTGGGAGGGCCGGCTCGTTACGACCGTCTTTCTCGGCGGCTGCAATTTCCACTGCCCGTTCTGCCATAACGCCGAACTCGTGACCGGCGCGGGTCGGCTCCCCGATGTCGCCTGGGGGATCATCGAGGGCGTCCTTGCGGACAAAGCCGGCTGGATAGACGGCGTTTGCGTATCGGGGGGCGAGCCGACCCTGAGCGAGGGGCTTTTCGAGCTGCTCCGGCGCGTAAAGAGTTTCGGCTTTAAAGTCAAGCTCGACACCAACGGGAGCCGACCGAATGTGCTGAAGAAGCTCCTGGAAGAGCGGTTGATCGATGCGGTAGCCATGGATATCAAAACGTCGTTTGATAAATACTCTCTGGTGTCAAAAACGGCTGATTCGGCGGACAGGGTGAGGGCGAGTATCGACCTACTGGTCGAGGCCGAAGCTAAAGGCTTGCTCGACGCCGAATTCAGAACTACCGTCGTGCCGACTATCGTCGAGCGTGAAGACGTAATCGAGGTCGCGCAATATTTGCGAGACGCGGGAGCTGGACGCTATATGTTGCAACAGTTCAACCCGAAGACGGTCATGCGGGCGGAGGCGGGCTCCATTAAACCGCTCAGAAAAGACGCGCTTGAGAAACTCGCAGCGGAGATATCGAGCATTGTCCCGGCCACCGCAATAGTATAGTAGTATAGGGTCAGGTCTTTAATTTTTAGTTTTAGATTATAGCAACCCTGAACCCTGTAAATAATCCCACACATTGCCTCACCAGTTAGTCTTTAGACTGCGCGAGTGAACCCCGTCTCAAAGGGTTCGGGTTAAAAAGTTTATTGAGTAGGACCCTGCTTCTTTTTGGTGTTTTGACGCATATACTTCAAGCGCTTTGGCTATTAGGCCAAATCTATCGGACGGAAGAGAGTGCGGCACGATAAGCACTCCGGAGTGTGGTCTACAATCATTGAAGAATTGAACCGTTAGCATAATAAAATCATTACGGTTTCTGGTCACCAGACGTCTTCCTTGCGATACGGCATATTCTAGCTGCTCTGAATCAGAGGCCTGGACCATGTCAACCTCGTGGCAGCTCACCACATCAACCCCCTGTTTTCTTAGAATCTTAGCGATTTTAGGGCTTAAGTCCTCGTCCAGGTAGAATTTCACGATCTACCAACCGAAAGATAAGGGTGCCTTTCTTGAATTCGCTCTAAAGTCCAGCCCTCGTTTTCAGCTATTAAGCCATCAATCTCTTCGGGATAAGCTTTGTAATAGCCTATAGCCGACCTAAGTTGTTGTTCGGTAAGCCAGTGATATGTTTTGTGCAACCGTTTAAATTTAGAAACATATCTAAATTTTGTCCTTAGTTATTGCACAAAACATACGATTACAATATTATAATATCTTATGGAGGGCAGACGCTTGCACAGCAGAGGGGAAAAGGAGCAAGCCGGCAATGTAAGTCCAATGCCTCTTACCTACCACGTTATCCTTTCAACACACAACCAAGCGCCTCATTTTACTTCTTCCGGCAAATGCAACAACCTAGCCTACCTATTATTTGAAATAGCCGTCCTTCATAAGTACAGCTTCTTCGCCTTTTGTATTATGCCCGATCATGTGCATATCCTTTGCCGGCCAGGCGATTTGCTCACGAGTCACTTCATAAATCTACTGAGGGTTAGATACGAATACCTTGCAACAAAAAGCGGATATCAGACTCCCATATGGCAACCTGATTATAAAGAGCATCCTTTATCACATGAAGAGATAATAGATACCGCCCTGTTTATCTTCGAAAGCCCGGCAAGAGGAGGCCTGGTTGACAGCGCCATGGATTATTCCCATTCCTTCGTATACGGTGGTAAGGATTACCGTCCGTAGAAGAACTATTTAGCTAACTTCCTTCTGTGTTCCTCCACGTCCTCTTCGATTCGCTTGATTCGCTCTATTACGAAAACATGTTCTTGATCAAGACGGCGCAAAATGGCTATCATTTCGTCTTGCCCAGTCAGAACCTGGTCGCGAAAAACGTAAAACTCATCCTTTGTGACCATTTGATCGAGTCGCTGGTCGTGCTCAAATAATTTCACGGAAATGCCGTCTAGCCGCTGATCGATCTTATCAAACCGCTGATCGACAGCCTCAAACCGCTGATCGACCTTGTCGAACCGCTCGTTGATGGCTTCAAATTGCTGATCGTGCTCAGTTAATTTTTGGATAATTTTATCTTGGCCTTGGCTCATGCTCTTATGCTATGATTGGCAAACAACTTTGTCAATAAATATACCCAAAGCTTAAGAAAATCTTATCCATTAAGGGCGCTAGGGGATTCTCAATCCTGCTCCGGGGCTTTCGTCTTGTCACCAGCAAGAGCGAGTTCGCTGACGAGCTGCGTCAATTCGGTTTCAACTTGTTTTAGCTTAGCGGTGACCTTATAGAGCGCGTAAAAGACGCCCAACATACTGACAAAGACTAGCGCGTCGAAACCCCGCCCCATGCCGATTAGATGGGCTAATAAGTTTGTTTTGTTCGGTGCGAAGACTACCGCAACGATTCCAAGCCAGAGAAATGTCCAAAGCAGCAACTCCTGAATCGAAGCGCCGTGCTTCCGGTATCGGCTGTATACTTTACTCCAAGCATATACTGCGAACAACATAGCGATTATCTTGACTATCACTTAGCGCTCAACGCCTTCCTATATGTTCTGTTGACGGCTGCCGGCTGATAGCTGAACGCTGATGGCTTTAAATACATCGTGGCCGCGCCATTGCTGAACTTCTGGATAGGGGGTATCTCTAAAATGGGCAAGCCGGAGCCGGAGCCGAACAAAACCGTCAGAAGTTTGAGCCGACACGAAGCCTATAACGACGGCAATATGGCTAAACAGCTCCGGCAGACGATGTCGGCAAGGCTCTACTACGACGTAATTGCGGGGGATGAGATTGTTTTGAGGTTTTAAAGAGTGTCGCTGCGTCAATTTACTCATCATACTATGCCGGCCATACGTTTCATGCTGCCGGTATTCTGGTTCAATTATCCACCAATCCGAGCCATGGCGTCTCTCGCTTCCTGGTTGTCGGGTTGGACAGACAAGACCTTTTCATAATGGAGTCGAGCGTCCGCAGGCTTGCCTAAGCGCGCGTAAGATTTCGCCATAAGTATATTTGCGGTTATATCATAAGGGTTCACGTCCATAACGAACCGCAACACGTTGATTGTGTCTTCATACCGGTTCTGGGCAAACCGGACTTGGGCAAGAACGACGCGCGCGGGTATAGATCTTGGGCGCTTGCTTAGCGCAACGTCTAGGGCTTGAGCCGCGTAATTTAACTCCGGCGCAGCGGCACTGGGCGCCGCGCCCAAGAGAGTATTGGCTAGATAAATGTAATGGTCTGCTTCGTCGGGCTCGAACTTTATGGCCTCTTCTAACACTATAATAGACCTGCGAGTCAAGTTGTAGTCTCTCAACTCCCAGCCGACTTTTTCAAGGTAAGCGCCGTAATCATCATAGTATTTCCCATTCCTGTATAGGCTAATGGCTTTTTCATAGCTCATGACGGCGTTATTGGGATTACCGATATTTGTATAATATAATGCCTGGTGATAGTGGTGGTCGGCCGCGACCATCGTGAACGAGAAATAAGCCGCGACAGCCGAAAATAACACCATTATGGACAATACGACTTTGAAACTAGCGGAACGCGCATCGTCGAGGTTTACAGTTGTCTTCTTGACACTCGCGGTCGCTGCTATAAGCGCCCCGCATATAATCCAAAACACTGCGCTGCTGCCAATAACACTTATGCCAAAGAGCAAGTGGACAAGGTAGCCAATAAACGCTGCTAGCAAACCTAGGTAAGTCAGCCTTTCGCCTTCTTTTACCTGTAGCGCACGCTTGACCGATAGAAAGAGGGCTAAGACAAAGAAAAGCACCAGTAACACGGCAGCGGGGATGCCCACGGTCGTCACGAGCTGCACGATGTAGTTATGAGCGTTGTCGGCGACGGTTGCGCCTTGGGTCGTCTTAACAAATTCTAACGTTTCATATCGACTAGCGCTAAGCCTAAAAGTATCCGGCCCAAAACCGAGAAGGGGTTTGTCAGAAACCATTTTCGACCCGGCTTTCCAAATCTCGATTCGTTGTTTCGCGCTGCCCTCAGCAATCTGAACTGTGGATATTATGCGCTCAACGAGATTCGTGACATCATGGCCGGAACTTATCGAAAAGACGGCTAAGGCGGCGAAAACGGAGGCAGCAAGAATGATTATAAATATTATCTTACGAGGATTTACCAGAATCGCACGGCCACCAAACGCTATAAACGCAAAGAGCGATATCACCGCACCAATCCACGCGCTGCGGGTAAAAGCGGTCAGCAAACAGACGAAAAGCAGAAACAGGCTGCCCCCAAAGATAACATTATCTTTGGTGCTATTAGCTCGCATAAACTCGACCAAAGCTATCGGAATTGCCAGCACCAGAAAACCCGCGAGCAAGTCCGGGTTGCCGAATGTGGAAAAGCTTCGGCGCTCCTCAAACGGCACAATGGTCCACGGCAGCGGGTCTATGCCAAAATATTGCATAACCCCGTAAAGCGCAACCAACAGGCCGGACATCGTTATTGTCTTATTCAATCGGGAAAGCTTTCCGTAGTCTGAGAATACTTGCACGGCGAGCATATAGAGAATACCGTAGTTTAGCAGAGTAAGGAGCCCCTCATAGCGCTCATACCGGCCGTGAATCGCGGTCGGCAGGTGAATGAGGCCGCAGCTGAAGCCAGCGCCAGCGCCAGAAAACCGATAAGCGCGAAATCGATATTGCTCCATCTGAACTCCAGCTTCTTGGAGACTTGTATCTTGCGGGCCAAAATCAACAGAGCGGCCAATATTAGTATTCGAAGTATTAACAGTTTTGGTAAGTCGAACTGGTCGTGCATCATCAATAGAGGTCTCGATATCGCAAGGGGAATAATAAAGGCAATGGACAGGAGGGCATAGAGCATCCATTCGTTCAACTTCTTCTCGAGGGTTATTTGCACTTTCATACTCCAGAAATCATCCAGCTTGAGAGAGGCTATATCTCTTGTAGTCAGCGACCTACACTCTTGGCTGCTTTTTATTGCGGTTCAGGGAACAAGCCGGTTCCTTGCACTAGTTGTTAGTATAGCGACAAGACCAGCATCAAGCCATAAGATGTTTCTTTGCGAAACACCATTCTCACACCTTAAAAGAAAGAGACCCGCATTATGCGGGTCTCTTTTGTGTTTTATTCTATTTTATTCTATGTTGCAAGTCATCCGTTGCGATATTTAGTTATGTCATCCGTTGCAAGCCTTTGCGAGTAATCCTTGTTAAACCAACAACTCAACTTTACGGCAAGCCGCGGGTTAGCAACTCGTCGTCGTGGTTGTCTGTAGTAAGCGTCGGCGAATCGATGTGATCGCTTGCGCTCGTAGCGTTCCAGACTGTCGGGTTGTGGCAGTCCAAGCAGACGCTGTCGAGGTCGTGCGCGACAGCGACGACGCCATTAGGAGCGGTTCTTGTCTCACCAACACCGACCCACCTGTTGTTGTCAAAGTCGAGACCGAAGAGGTCGTCTTTGAGCATCTTCCAACCGAGGGTGCGGTGCGGCCAGCTGAAGCCGTCGTCGGCGCACATCGCATCGATGTCGGCAGCGGTCTTCGCGGTACCGCTCTGCCTCCAGTCTGAATTCCAGTTAGCGGTGCGGGACTTCTTGAAGAACGCGAACGAGGTGCTGCTTGTCTCGAGCGAGCCGATGTTTTGAGCGAGCGTGTTCGGCTGGCCATCGCTGGTCGCGCCCATCGTGTAGGTCGACTTGTTTGTAGTGTTGTCGGAAGCCGTGATGGCGTTGGTTACGACAGCGCCGGTGCTGCTCGTGTTATGACACGTTGCGCACCTGCTCGAGCCCTTGTGGCAGTTGCGGCAGTGTGGGCCGAAATTTTGTTCATCCTCCGGATTGAACACCATCATGCGGCCTCAGTGCCTTGGCTGCGAGTCGTGGCCGTATGCCAGGTCGTAGTGCGCCCTGTCGTTAACCGTGTTGCCGTCGCTTCCCGAGGTAGTAGTACCCCTGAGCGCGCGGTCCTCGCTGAAGAGCGGGGCTTGCACCGTGTGCTTGCCGGCGTTACCGTCATGGCAGTCGGTGCAGAAGTCGCTTACGCTCCAGACGTTACACGGTGCTGTCGCGCTGAAAGCGACACCCTTCGAATTGGTAGCGTCGGTCGTGTATTTCTCGGTGAAGGTATAGTCGCTTGTGGTATCTGTGTTGATCCAGGTAGCGATTGCCTCTGAGCGGCGCACGTTCATGCCGAGGAAGCCGATTGCCTCACCGGTGCTCTTGGGGAACTTCGCTGTTACGCCGGCCGTTGTATGCTTCCAGAGCGTCCTGGCGTTACCCATCGGGGCGTCCCAGTCGATGGCTATCTTGTTGACCGGATAGCTCGTGTTCTTGTCGAACTCACGCAAACCACCAACTATGTTGTCCGGAATCTCCTGGCCCGGATTGATGGTAATCGAGGAAACCTCCGCGTCCAGTATGGGCTGGTTCTTCGCGTCGAAGGTTATCTCCGACATCTTCTTGCCGCCGAGCTTCAAGATACCGCTCTCGATTGTCGACGTAGTACTTGCGATCTCGCGGTCCGGGTTCTTGATCAAGAGCCAACTGCCGGATTTCCAGAACGGCTTGTTGGTGCCCTGCGGGTTGTCATCCTTCTTGAGCGCGGTAGCCCAGTCGTCACCGCCTGAGTTTACGATACCGTATACTTGGCCCTTTACGTTGCCGGTTCCGTCGATAGCGACGATACCGACCGGCCTGCCGGCGTTGTTGAAGCCGAGCATGCGCGCCGGGTTGGCGTGCGGGCTGTGGCAGTCGAAGCAAGAGAAACCGCCCTGCCAGTAGTTAGGCGTAAATGCCGGGTAGGTATCGTCCGGCGCTTTCCACTTGCCGGTGCTTATGCCGAAGCCCATGGTGTGGCCAACGTTGTACTCGGTGGTAAAGGCGTCGTTGTTGTCCATCTGGATGTTGTATCCAGAGCCCGCGCCGGTGCCGTGGCACCAATCGCACGCCTCGAACCTGGTGTCCGAGCGGAGCAACTTGAACTTGCCCGCCGCGCGGTGGACCGCGTGGCACTCACGGCACCTGTGGGTGGATGTGAGGTAGCCGCCGTGCGGGCCGGACGTGAATACGCCGTCATCGGTAAATTCGCCGTCGCCGTCGCGGTCGACCATCTTGCCGCCCGCAACGTAGTCCTGGGCGTCGTTGTAGTTGTAGCCGTCAACGCCGGCCGTATACGGGCTGTTCCAGGTGCCGTAGGGGTGGGTGCTTAAGCCAAAACCCGTCGAACCGGTGTAGGAACCTGAGGTAGCGGGTTTGCCTTCCTCGTAGTACAACCAGTTCTTGCCGGAAATATCATAGTCGCTAGCGACGATATTGCCCGGAGCGCCTGCGGGCTCCTGTTTCGCGAGCGCCATGCCGCCCATCGCGAACAACAACGCCAAAGCCATCATTATAACCAATGCTTTTTTCATACTTTTCACCTCCTTTTTCGTTGAAATCGATTTAATAACATCTTTCATAAATATTTCACCTCCTTTCAACAGGGAATAGAATAAATAGAGTATTCAAACTTTAAAAAAGTGGGAACGCGCGGTATTTGACTTGCTATGGAGTAAAAAACACCCATACTATCCTTTTTCGCTTGTCGGGTTTGGTCTTAAGGTTTTCAAAATGAAGGCTGCGTCTAGTATTGTGAATAAGGGCACTAAGCGTTGCTAAAAATTAGCGATATCGCTCTTACGGGATACCGCT
>JAGXSZ010000021.1 GCA_018333515.1 Actinomycetota bacterium | reverse complement strand
CTGCCGGTTTCTCCCTTGGTTTACAGGTATAGAGTGTAGTACCCCCTGTCAACATTTAATGCGTTTGTGAATTCTCGTACTTGCATGTGAAAATTTTAACTTAGTCCGCAAAAACAAAAAACAAGCCGTTTTCCGGCTTGTCCTTGCTTATTCGGTTTGTAGTTGTTATTATTGTTTATAAACATACGCCATATTACTTAAATAAGCACCGGTTGATATGTAAAGTATCGCTGACAGGAACTTTTGTAAACTTCTTGTAAACTATATTTTAACAGCAAGGCGTTCGCTTTACAATAGCCCAGGGGTATACAAAGTTATCCATGTCTGAACATTCTTTCTATTTGGTCCCCTGAACCTTCCTCTACCATCTCCGGCTTGCCGGGAGCGACAAAAAAGAGGCCTAAGCCTCTTTGTGTTCAAATCATATGTGTTTGGAACCGACACCAACGTAAGGCTACGCGGTCGCTTCCTCTGTCGAAGTTTCCTCTTTCTTGGCGGCTTTCGCTTTAGGCACCTTGATATCCTCTATCATGAGCTTGGTCAGGTGCGAGCGGTGACCGAATTTGCGGCGATAATTCTTCTTGGATTTGTATTTGAAGACAAGGATTTTGTCTCCCTTGAAATGCTCGACGACCGAGGCGACTACTTTCACCTTGTCGAGACCGTTCACGATAACACTCTCATCGCGAATCATGATTACATCGGTGATGTCGAACTTTGAGCCGACTTCCGCATCTACGTGGTCGACAACGAACTCTTCGCCCTTGCTAACCTTGTATTGTTTTCCACCGCATTTGATGATGGCGTACATTCATATCCCTCCTTAGCAACAAGCATTTAGCCTATCATAGAAGCGTGCCCGTGTCAATAAAAAAGCAGCAGTACATTTAGGATAATTTCTATAGTACCGTACATTGTCGCGCCTACATAAACATATAGTCGATCGCAATGCCTTCAAGCGCACAGGTAAGGAAAGAGACCGTCTCAATAAGACGGTCTCTTTTGGTCGTTACTCAAGCGTCTTTTACCCTTTAAGGGTTACGGCGGCAGAGTCCCACCTTTCTCGGGACGCTGGAATGTGTGGCACCAGGAGCAGTCATACTTCTGGGTATCCACGTGCCTGCTGTGGCCGGATACGTAGCCTTTCCAGTTCTTATCCCTGTGACACTGGGTGCAGATGGTTGATTTTGTGTTCTTCAGGTGGTAGCCCAGCTCGCCGACGAGCTTCATCTGCGTGGTATTCTCGTGGCACGTACCGCAAGCGAGAACCTTATCTTTTGTCGGCACCTCGTGGTTGAGCATCTGGTATGTGTCCGTCTTTACCCAACTGAAGGCGTCTGTTGAGCTATAGCCCATGTTGACGAGACCCCTCTTGGTCGCTTCGACAGCATCGGGGGTGGTCAACATATAGTACTTGGTGTCGAGCGCGATGAGCACCTTGTTGGCGTCCCTCATCGGCTGCTCGGCGGTCTTGTACTTAAACGCATAGAGCTTGGTGCCGAGCGGACCGTTGACGGCACCGTTAGGATACGAGGTCGGGAAGGCCATCGATGTCGCGTCCATCGTCAAGACATCGTAGATTAGTCCGCAGTAGCTCTTCCTGTCCCAGAACTTATACTTCGGAATCAGGTTGTTCGCCTTGGTGCTCGGCGGGTGATACGGTGCGGCTGTGCTAACGGACGGCTCTTTCCAGGAACGGTGGATCTCGGTCGCCTCATTAGCCGTAGAGTCGCTTGCATCCTTGGCGTAGATCGGGATGTGGCAAGTCTGGCAGGCAACGCGCGCTATGTGCTTGTTGACCGCCGCCGTTGTGTGTCCGGTCGACGACTCTTTTGTGCTGTGGCAGGTCGAATTGGAACACTTGACTTCAGCCGCGTAGTCTGTCGCCCTTAAGTCCGAGCCCTTGCCGGTTACCTTGTGGTTTACGAACTTGTGGCACGCCTGGCAGGTCAATTTGCCGCGACCGGTCGACATGTGAACGTCGAAGACGCTATCGCCGGTGTTCCTGTGCGCCCACGTGATATCGCCGCGTTTGACGGAATCGCCGCCGCCCGCGAAGGCGTGACACTTCAAGCAGTTGGTCTTGGTCGGCTTGTGGATGTTTCTAACGTAGCTATTGAGTGTCGCCGTATCGGTGGTCTTCGGGCCCATCGAGCCGTCGGACAGCCTATCGCGATCCAGCGCGTAGGCCTCGTTGTGGCACATCAAGCAGTCGATGTTCTTAAGTTGTGTGTCGGTTGGGCTTGTTGTTGCCACCGGCTCGGCGCCGCGGCCGGCGTGACATTTGCCGCAGATTTGCCAGTTGCCGAGGATGTTGATGCAGTAGCTGTTGACCGCATTCATGTACTTGCCCTGTTTCACGGTCGGCTGGTTGAGCATATCCGGGGCGTTGCCGCTCCACTGGTAGTGGACAGCCTGGTACATCTCATCGAATTTTGCTCTGTGACAGCTTAGGCAGTTGGTCGGATAGTCGCTCCAGAGCAAGTTGGCATGCGGGTTTGAAACCGTCACTGAAATTGTTTGCGCTGTGGTCTTGCCGGCTGAATTCGTCGCGGTCACCGTTATGGTGTGCTTACCATCGGTTACCGTCGTCGAGTTCCAGCTGGCGGTCCAGGTGCCGGAAGCGGAACCATCCGGGCCGGACATAGCTACGTTTGCACCACTATCGATGTTGTAGGTGACACCTGTAACCGTATAACCCGTTCCGCCACTCGCGCAATCAGCCGAGATGGTAACGGCAGTCCCCGAGACCGTAGTTTCATTCGCCGGGGCCGTGATGGTCACGGTCGGCGCCGGAGCCGTCTTGCCGGCAAGCGCGGGCGACGCGGCCATCATCATGATGACCACCAGCATGACTGCCAGGAATAATAAGCGCTTGTTCACTAAGTTTCCTCCTTTGCAATACGTCAATTCGTTCTTTGAAAATCGCTCAATCTTCATAAAAATCTTCACCTCCTCGTTTTGCTTATTTACACCCGCTTGAGCAACGGGGTATTTTAATAGTTATTCGGAGTCGATATCCGACTCCTCGTAGCTTCCAAATAACGACTCGTAGCTTTTTTGGCAAACTTTTCTAGCGGCATAACTGCCGGTTTCTCCCTTGGTTTACAGGTATAGAGTGTAGTACCCCCTGTCAACATTTAATGCGTTTGTGAATTCTCGTACTTGCAT
>JAGXSZ010000020.1 GCA_018333515.1 Actinomycetota bacterium | reverse complement strand
CCGAGGCCGTGTACGGTCTGTATAAAGGAAAAGCGCGAGTGCTCTTCGATTTTGTTGCGGATGCGCCTTATGTGCACGTCGATGGTGCGGCTCGACGAGTAAAACTCATGGCCCCACACGCGCGCCGCCAAATCGTGACGTGTGAACAGGACACCGGGCTTTGAGGCGAGCACGTGAAGTAGTTGGAACTCTTTAAGGCGAAGCGAGATCTCGTTGCCGTCGACGGCGACCGAGTGTTTGGCCGGGTCGATTTTGATGTCTCCCAGTTCGATTATGGTCGGCTGGTTATTGAGCTTATGGGCCATCTGTACTCACAAATCCTTTCGGTTTTATAGTAAGGTACTCGTCGGTAAACGTCATTAATCGATTAAACCTTCCTTTTTGCGTACGGTCTTCTCTTAAATCTTTCAAAGCAATAGCGGTTTTCTAAATATCGAGCCTTGTAAATTTGCCTAAAAATCACCCCATCTAAATAACTTAATGTCGCGACATTGAGTTATGAGAACGAGACGCAATCTCAATTGCTTAGAAGTATAGCCCGTTCGCGCCGGGAAGTCAACTAACGGATGTGAAATCGATAAATGCTTGGGTTGGGGCGGCAAGAATCAGCGCTTGGTCTATGCCTTCCTCGGCTTCGCCGAGTATATCGAATCACCGAGCGTGTCGAGGGCCGCCTCCGATAGTATCTCGGAGAATGTCGGGTGGGCGTGGACCATCCGACTCAACGTCGAGGCGGAGAGGCCCTGAAAGAGAGCTAAGGCCGCTTCATGGATAAGGTCGGTCGCGCGCTCGCCTATTATGTGTACCCCGACAACGGCATCGGAGATGGAGTCGCAGATGATTTTAGCCATGCCGGATATCTCACCGGCCGCATGCGATATGCCGAGGCTTCGCATGAGCACTCGACCGACGCGCACATCCATCCCTTTGGCGCGCGCTTCGGCTTCGGTCAATCCAACGCCGCCTATCTCCGGATGCGTAAAAATCGCGCTGGGGATGACGCTATAGTCCATTATCAGGTGCTTGCCGAGCGCGTTTTCGACCGCTACCCGGCATTCAGCGGATGCGACATGCGCGAGCATCGGCTCACCGGCGACATCGCCGACAGCGTAGATTCCTTGCGTCGTAGTCATCATCTCGTTGTTCACCTCGACGGCGCCGTTCTTTCGCACATTTACACCCGCGTTTTCAAGGCTAAGGCCCGCTGTATACGCCTTTCGCCCGACGGCGACGAGCGCTACATCCGCGGAGACGACCGTTCCGTCTTCGAGCGTGACGGAGACCGCCCCGTCGATTTGGGCGGAGATTATTTTGCGACCCGCGAGTACCCTTACACCGTCTTTCTTGAGTTCGCGCGCCAGAATCTCGGATATCTCTTCATCGGCGTTGCTCAGGATACGCGGTAGCGCCTCGATGACCGTCACTTTCGTCCCTAAGGTAGCGAAGAGCGACGCGTATTCGCACCCGATATAGCCGCCGCCCACGATTACCATGGACGATGGGATGCTCTCCAGAGAGAGGATATCTTCGCCTGAGAAGACCCTCGCTCCGTCGAAGGGCATAAACGGCAGGGAGGCCGATACGGAGCCGGTCGCGATTATGGTATTTTTGGCGAAAATGATACGTTCGCCCTGGGCGCTGTTGATTGCCAGGTCATGGGCATCGACAAAGCTTGCGGTACCTTCTATGATATCGACGCCGCTGTCGCGGACGAGTTCTCCGAGCCCTTTTCGCTCGATATCGACTATCCGGTCCTTACGTTTGCGCAAAGCCGCCATGTCGATGCGGATGTCTCCGTCGATTTCAAACCCGAATTCCCGCGCGCGGCCGGCGTTGCGGATGGCCTTTGCCGATGCGACAAAGGATTTTGTCGGTATGCAGCCCGTGTTTAAGCAAACTCCGCCAAAACCGGATTTTTCGATAATGCAGGTGGGTATACCGCTGCGGGCCGCCTTTATGGCACCGACATAACTCGCGGGCCCGCTCCCTATAAACGCTATCATATATTTGTCCATTACAGACCTCCAATCACAAGGCGGATTTTAGTATGCAGGGGTCGAGCGCGCGACCACCTTTATCATACCCCTGAGGAGGCGTCTCTAAATCGACCCCCGTAAACCCGCCGGGTGCGGGCTGCATTTGGCGGACGGTTGTGATAGATTGGCATTAAGAATGTTATTCTAGGGGGTAAACGTGGATCTAAAAGCTTATGTGAGAGACATTCCGGACTGGCCCAAGGAAGGGGTTATGTTTCGCGACATAACGCCGCTCTTGGCTGATGCCAAGAGTTTTAAATACGCCATCGATGCCATCGCCGGGCATTACGAGGGGAAACAAATAGACGCGATTCTCGGCGCCGAGGCCAGAGGGTTTATTTTGGCGAGCGCGCTGGCCTACGCGCTCGATTGCGGCTTTATACCGGCGCGGAAGCCCGGGAAACTACCGTACAATACGTGCAAGGCGCAATACGAGCTGGAGTATGGCTTCGATTCGCTGGAGATGCACGAAGACGCGATAAAGAAAGGCCAGAACATCCTGGTAGTCGATGACGTCATCGCGACGGGCGGTACGGCGGCCGCTAAGATAGAGCTGGTAGAACTATTGGGTGGGAATGTCGTGGGCATCGCGTTTCTTATAGAGCTGCTGTTCTTAAACGGGCGTTCGAAGCTCAACGGCCGCGATATATTCTCGCTGATAACCTATTAGCCTCCGCGCTCGTAGCCCCGCTCGCTCATATCGTAATATAAGGAATCACTAACCCTATCAGGTGATATCCGTTTAATTGCTTTTTAGGTACTTAGATGGTATAGAAATAGGGAGGCTTTTCGTAAACCAACAGGTAGAATGTTTTGCACGGTAAGTAAATCATGATTGGTTAGGGTTTAAGAGATGAAAGTTCTTCTATCAGGAAACGAAGCGATAGCTTATGGGGCGTATGCGGCGGGGGTTAAAATAGCCTCCGGCTACCCCGGAACTCCGAGCACGGAGATTCTGGAGGCGCTGGCCAAGTACGACGAGGTAGACTCGTCTTGGGCGCCGAACGAAAAGGTAGCCCTGGAAGTCGGTATCGGTGCGTCGCTGGGGGGCGCGAGGACCATCGTCACCATGAAGCATGTGGGACTAAATGTGGCGGCGGATCCGCTATTCACACTGGCCTATACCGGAGTCAACGGCGGCCTCGTAATCGTCAACGCCGACGACCCGAGCATGCACAGCTCGCAAAACGAGCAGGATAACCGCTACTACGCGAAAGCGGCGAAGGTACCGATGCTGGAGCCGAGCGATAGCCAAGAGGCGGCGTGGCTCGTCGACGAAGGACTGAAGATTAGCGAGCGTTTCGATATTCCGGTAATACTGAGGATGACCACGAGGATAAATCATTCGAAATCACTCGTTGACGTCGATATCGAGCGCGCTGAGAGCAGTCGCGAATATGAGAAGGATGTCCGGAAATACGTCATGATACCCGCGTATGCGCGGCAACGTCGCAATAGCTTGGATCAGAGACTAGAGGCGTTGGCCGAGTTCTCGGAGGAGTTTCCGGGCAACAGGGTCGAATGGGGCAGCCGCGGCATAGGGTTTATAGCCGACGGCGTCTCATATCAGTATGTCAAAGAGGTCTTCCCGGAAGCTTCGGTTCTAAAGATAACCATGGTCCATCCGCTGCCCAAGCGCATGATATCCGATTTTGTCGGGCAGATAGAAAAGGTGATAGTCGTCGAAGAACTCGACCCGTTCATCGAGGACCAACTTAAAGCCTGGGGCCTGCCGGTGGTCGGCAAACGCCTCATCCCGGGGATAGGCGAACTCAACCCCGAGGCGATACGCGCGGGCGTGCTGGGCGACGCCGACGCGCAGGCGAGCTTAACGGCGGTCGACGATATACCGGCAAGACCGCCGATGATGTGCGCGGGATGCCCGCACCGGGGCGTGTTCTATATATTTAAGAAGATGAAACTGATGGTCACTGGGGATATCGGTTGCTACACGTTGGGTGTGGCGCCTCCGCTCGAAGCGATGGACACCTGTTTTTGTATGGGTGCGAGCATCGGAAACGCGATGGGCTTCCAGAAGGCTACCGGCCGCAAGGATGTGGTGGCGGTCATCGGAGATTCGACTTTTATGCACTCAGGAATCACGCCGCTCGTCGATGTCGTCTACAACAAGGGAATAGTGACGGTCGTAATATTAGATAATCGCACGACCGCCATGACGGGCAGGCAAGACCACCCGGGAACCGGCAAGACGCTCAAGGGGGACGCGGGTGTCGAGGTCGATATTGAAAAGCTGGTGCGAGGATTGGGCGTGGCTTCGGTGCGGGTGATAGACCCGTACGACCTCATAGCGGTTCGCGCGGCAATCACCGAAGAGATAGCCAAAGACGAACCGTCGGTAATAATATTTAGGAGGGCGTGTTTGCTCGCTGAGAAGGTCACCGCCGAGCCGCTCATGGTCATAGACGAGTGCGATAGTTGCAAAGCATGCATGCGGCTTGGTTGCCCGGCGCTATCATGGGAATCCGATAGAGCGAGAATCGAGCCCTCCCAGTGTATCGGCTGCGATGTCTGTGGGCAGGTATGCAAGGCAGGCGCGATTGTCAAGTACGAGCAGGCCGATCAGGGCGCTGGAATTTAAGAGAGGTTCAGATGAGCAACGAAGTCAGGAGTGTATTGATAGTCGGCGTCGGAGGACAGGGAATAATTCTGGCGGCGGACATATTGTCGAATGTTTTAGTCAGCGCCGAGTATGATGTGAAGATGGCCGAGATACACGGAATGAGCCAGCGCGGCGGAAGCGTCAACACGATGGTACGGTTTGGAAACAAGGTATACTCGCCGGTTGTTGAAAAAGGCCGGGCGGACTATATGCTCTCATTTGAGAAGCTCGAGGCGTTGCGTTGGAGCGATTATTTAAAACCGGGCGGAACCGTCATCATGAACGATGAGACCCTCAACCCGCTGCCGGTCTTACTCGGTAAGGCCGAATATCCCGGAGACATAGAAGAGCGGATTATCGCTAAGGGGATAACGCTCATCGCGGTCGATGCGACCGCGCAGGCCGAGGAGAGCGGGAGCGCGCGCGCCGCGAACATCGTGTTGCTCGGATGTCTAGCTTCGCTGATGCCGATTGGAAAAGACGTTTGGCACGCGGCTATCGAAAGGCGCGTGCCGCCCAAGACCGTCGAGATAAACAAGAGTGCGTTTGAAACCGGTTTTGCGTATATTTATGAGCGGGTCACGGCCGATGAAGCCTTGATTTAGCGAGGGCCGGTTGTTCGGGTCTATAATTAACTATTCAATAGCGTGTGTCGCGGATAACTTATATCTGAGAAATAGCGGTTATCATCATACGAAGGGGGGAGAGCGGTCGGCCAAGCGGCATAATATAACGTGATGGTTTGGACTATTTGAAGGAGGGACCGTATGAAGAAATGGATAGCGCTGTTGCTCGTGGTGTCTCTGGCGATTTTTGCGATAGGATGCCGGGGCGGTGCCGAGCAGCAAACCACGGAGACGACTGCGGAGACGAAGGAACCGTATAAGATAGGCGCGGTAGTCTCCGCGACCGGTCCGGCCGGGCCTCTGGGCGAGCCTGAGAAAAAGGCGCTGGAAATGATCGTCGAACAGATAAATGAAGACGGGGGCGTCGATGGTCATCCAATAGAACTCTTTATAGAGGATGACGAGAGCAATCCCGCGAACGCTACCACAGCCGTAAGTAAGCTTATCGACGAGAAAGGCGTTATCGCTATCATCGGCGGAACAATAACCCCGTCCACTCTAGCCATGAAGCCGGAGACCGCAAAGGTCAAGGTCCCGCACATCTCTATGGCGGCGGGAATCCTTATTACCGAAGCCCCGAACGAATGGATATTTAGAACCGCTCAGAGCGACGCTATCGCCGTTCAGAAAGTCATCGATTATCTAAGCGAGACCCTTAAAGTCAAAAAGTTCGCGATTCTCCATGACTCGAACGCGTTCGGCCAAAGCGGCGCTACCGAGCTGCGGGGGCGCGCGCCCGACGCCGGCTTGGAGGTCGTGGGCGTCGAGTCATATAAGACGGAAGACACGGATATGACCGCGCAGCTGACCAAAATCAAAGGGGCCGATGCCGAGGTCGTGGTAGTATGGGGCACCAACCCCAGCCCGGCAATCGCCGCTAAGAATATGAAGCAGCTCAACATGACCATCCCTTTCGTGGGCAGCCACGGCATCGCTAACAAGAGCTTTATTACGCTTGCCGGTACTGCCGCCGACGGCGTCGTCTTCCCGGCGGCGAAAATACTCGTACCCGAATCGGCCCAAGACGAGCAGAAAGAAGCGATCGACAAGTTTATCGCTGACTACACGGCTAAATATGCGGAGGGCCCGAATTCTTTCGCGGGCCATGCGTATGATGCCATTCATATACTCGTCCAAGCACTTGAAAAAGCGGGTTCCGATAACGAAGCGCTTAGGGATGCCATCGAAGAGACCCAGGGTTTCAACGGAATCAGCGGTATCTTTAACTACGGTGCCGACGACCATGACGGCCTGAAAACATCGGATATGATAATGGTCGAGATAGAAGACGGAGAGTGGAGCGAGAAGAAATAGCCGAATTATTTAGCGCTTGAGCGCTAAATAATTAACGCAGGGTGACGTATCGAGAGAGCCGGGCTTTTTGTCCGGCTCTCTTTAGTGTATTCTAAGTATATTCAAGAACAGGTCGGCATAGCGCCAAGCTAAATGGTTACCTTGCGGACCCTAATCTATTTTGAGGTGTAATCACAGTTTAGATGGAGTTCGAACAGCTTCTCCAATTTATCGTCAGCGGAATAACGAGCGGAAGCATCTATGCTTTAATCGCATTAGGCTTCACTCTCATATACAATTCGACCCAGGTAATCAATCTCGCGCAAGGCGAATTCGTGGTGTACGGAGGTCTTATCGCCGTCTCGCTTTATGTCGGTGCGGGCTTGCCTCTCTTCGCGGCGGTGCTGCTCTCGGTAATTATCGTCACCCTTATCGGCGTGGTCTTTGAGCGCCTCGCGATACGGCCGCTTATCAACCACTCGATCATGACGCTGATTATCGTTACGGTCGGCGCGTCGATACTCTTCAAGAATATCGCGATGGTTATATGGGGCCGTGACCCGTTGACGATACCCGCGTTCAGCGGCGACGACCCGATAATGTTCTTCGGGGCCTCGATAGTACCGCAGAGTATCTGGGTCTTCGGAATCACGATGGTGACCGTTGTATTGCTGCAGATATTCTATAAGAAAACCATTACCGGCAAAGCTATGAAGGCGTGCTCGATTAATCAGACCGCCGCGAGGCTGATGGGAATCAACTCGTCCGGCATCGTTCTTTTATCGTTTGCGTTGAGCGCCGCTTTCGGCGCCATAGCGGGAGTCCTGATTGCGCCGATATCTATGGTCACCTACTCTATGGGCGGCTTTTTAGGGCTGAAGGGTTTTGCGGGAGCCGTCCTCGGCGGGCTTGGCAACCCGATCGGCGCGGTCGTCGGCGGCATTCTGCTCGGGATACTCGAATCGCTGAGCATCGGCTTTATCGCTTCCGGTTATAAAGACGCGGTGGCGTTTTTGATATTGCTGCTGGTGCTGTTCTTGAGGCCGAACGGTATATTGGGAGCGCGCATAAAGGAGAAGGTATGAAATCGGGATGGCGCGCTCGTCTGGACAAGCAGTGGCTATGGGTGGGGTCATACGCGCTCATCATGGCCGCCACACCTAACGTTCTGGCCAACAACTACTATATGAAGATGCTGATAGTGCTGGCCATAAACACGATTATTGTCATCGGCCTGAATTTGCTGATGGGCTACGCGGGGCAGGTCTCGCTGGGGCACGCGGCGTTCTACGGCATCGGCGCCTATTCTTCGGCGATTCTGACGACCAAGTATGGGATGTCGGCTTGGCTCGGCATAGTAGCGGCGATACTGGTCGGCGGGTTGGTCGCCTATCTTATCGCGATACCGGCGCTCAGGCTCAAAGGCCATTATTTGGCCATGGCGACCCTCGGCTTTGCCGAGATAGTCCATATCTTATTCATCGAGCTTCGCGAGTTTACCGGTGGCGCCGACGGACTTTACGGTGTGGCGGCCCCGTCGATAGCGGGTTTCGCGTTCGATACGCCGCGGAAATTGTATATATTGGTTTGGATAGTTCTTGTGGCATGTCTGGTGATGGCGTTAAATATCGCGAAATCCAGAGTTGGGCGCGCGCTGCGCGCGGTCCACGGCAGCGAGATAGCCGCCGCGTCTACGGGTGTCGACACCGCCAAATATAAGATACAGGTCTTCGTTTTAAGCGGCATCTTAGCCTGCATCGGCGGGAGCCTCTATGCGAGCATGGCGGGTTACGTAAGCTCGGAGTCGTTTACTCTGACCGTCTCGGTGACCCTGGTCACCATGGCCGTATTCGGCGGCATGGGCAATGTCTGGGGCGCGGTCATCGGGGCCTCGACACTGACGATAATGCAGGAATACTTGAAATCATATAACGATTACAACCTGGTGATATTCGGCGCGATTCTGATTTTGGCGATGGTCTTTATGCCGAAAGGCGTATACGGCGCATTTTCGGATATGGCTAAGAAAGTCAAGCACCGGATGGAAACGATACCGGAAACGGCGGGTGAAAAGCATGCCGCTTCTTGAGGTCGAAAACCTTAAAAAGCAGTTCGGCGGTCTTATGGCCGTCGACGACGTAAGTTTTCGCGTCCACAGAGACCAGATCAAAGCGCTGATCGGGCCGAACGGCGCCGGAAAGACCACGCTTTTCAACGCGCTGACCGGTATAGATAAGCCGACGAGCGGAAAGGTGCTATTCGACGGCGCCGATATCACGGGGATGAGGCCTCACGAAGTCGCCGAGACAGGAATCGCGCGAACCTTCCAAAATACGCAGATTTTCGCGAATATGAATGTCTTAGAGAACGTCATGGTCGGCAGGCACTCCCAAACAAAATCGGGTATTTTCAGCTGTATGCTCGGATTACCGTCTGTGCGCAGGGAAGATCTGGAGAGTGAAGAGCGAGCCTATTCACTCTTGACCTTGGTGGGGCTGGAGAAAAAGGCGAAGGCGTCCTCGGACGACCTTCCGGTCGGCGAGCGGCATTTGCTGGAGATAGCAAGGGCACTCGCGACCGAGCCGAAGCTGATATTGCTCGACGAGCCGGCCGCGGGTCTCAACAACGAGGAGACCGCGCGGCTAGCCGACACCATCTACCGAATTCGGGGCAACGGGGTGACCGTTCTTCTTGTCGAGCACGACATGGGGCTGGTCATGGAGATCTCGGACGAGGTTGTCGTGTTAAACTTCGGCAAGAAGATAGCCGAGGGGCCGCCGCTCCTTATCCAACAAGACGAGCAAGTCATACAAGCATATCTGGGCCGGGAGATAGAGCATGCTTGATATAAGGGGCTTGAGGGCCTCATATGGCCACATCGAAGTCTTAAAAGGGGTAGACTTAAGGGTCGATGAGGGTGAGATAGTCACCATGATAGGGTCTAACGGCGCGGGGAAATCGAGCCTTCTCAAGACCGTCTCGGGCGTCGTGCGGGCTAGTTCGGGAGAGATAGTATTTAAAGGCAGGAACATAGAGCGTTTCTCATGCGCGAAGATAGTCGCGGACGGAATGTCGCATGTGCCCGAGGGCCGGCAGCTCTTCGGCCCGCTCACCGTCATGGAAAACCTCGAACTCGGAGCGTACACGCGATACCGGAGAGACAGCAAGAAAGAGATAGATGAGGATATCGAGTTCGTCTTCGAGATCTTCCCGGTCTTGAAGGAACGGTGGAAGCAGACCGCGGGCACCTTAAGCGGAGGCGAGCAACAGATGCTTGCGATAGGCCGGGCGCTCATGTCCAAGCCGCGGCTGCTCCTTCTCGACGAGCCCTCGATGGGTTTGGCGCCGATTATAATCCAAAACATCTTCGCCATCTTGAGAGACTTACGAAAAAAGGGTCTGACCCTGCTACTTGTCGAGCAAGACGCTATGGTGGCGTTGAGCATCGCCGACCGGGGTTATGTCTTGCAAAACGGCGAGGTGGTAATGGCCGACACCAGCCAAAACCTGCTGGCAAACGAAGACGTTAAGGCGATATATTTCGGACATCGCAAAAAAGCGCACTAGCCGGGCGGTTTGTGGCGTGCAAGCGTTTGCCCGCCCAATAGTGTGAAGAACCAATTAAAGTGTGTTTTCACAAAAGCGCACTTTAATGTAAGAGAACAGCTATTTGCGCTGGTATAACGACTGCGCGGTGTCCGACACGATGCCTTAGCCGCCGATTACCCGGCTGAAGCCGATGGACAATAGAGCATGCAACCTGAACCGACACTAAGGGGCGAGAGATGATCTGGAATCCTGAATACGAGGCGATCGATCGCGAAAAACTTAAGGACTTACAGTTAAAGCGCCTGCAGGCGCTGGTTAAATGGGTCTACAACGAGGTGCCGTTTTACAGGGACAAGTTTGAAGATACGGGCGTCAAACCGTCGGACATAAGGGACCTCGGGGATATAGCCCGCCTGCCTTTTACAGTCAAGAACGACCTTCGTGACACCTATCCATTCGGAATGTTCGCGGTGCCGATGGAAAGAGTCGTCCGCGTCCACTCGTCTTCGGGCACGACCGGCAAACCAATCGTGGTCGGCTACACCCGGGCGGATATCCACACATGGTCGGAGCTTACAGCGCGTGTGGCTGTCGCCGGCGGGGCCAATGCCAAAGATATCGCGCAGATGGCGTTTGGCTACGGCCTGTTTACCGGGGGCTTCGGCATGCACGCGGGCTTGGAGAGAATAGGGGCGTCGGTAGTGCCTGTCTCGACCGGCAACACCGAACGCCAGATAATGCTGATGAAGGATTTCGGTGCGACGATTCTCGTATCGACGCCCTCATACGCTCTCCATATCGCGGAGGTCGGAGAGGGCATGGGCATCGATTTCGCGGCGATGCCGCTTCGGCTCGGCCTCTTCGGAGCCGAGCGGTGCGGCGACAAGATGCGTGAGCAGATAGAAGATAAAATGCGCATATCGGCGACGGACAATTACGGGTTGACCGAGGTAATGGGCCCCGGAGTCGCCGGCGAGTGCGAGGCGAAAAGCGGGCTCCACATCAACGAAGACCATTTACTGGTAGAGGTCATAGACCCCGAGACGGGCGAGCATGTCGCGCCGGGCGAAATCGGCGAAATCGTCTTCACCACCCTTACCAAAGAGGCGTTCCCGGTTATCCGTTACCGCACGCGCGACCTTACGAGGGTGACCGAGGAGCCGTGCGCGTGCGGCAGGACGCTGGCGCGGATGGAGAAAGTTCGCGGGCGTACCGATGACATGCTGATAATTCGCGGGGTAAACGTATTCCCGTCACAGTTCGAAAGCGTTCTCTTCGAGATCGAGGGCATCGAGCCGCATTATCAGATAATCGTCGACCGGCGCGGTGCGATGGACGATGTCGAGCTTCTCGTAGAGGTTTCGAATCAACTCTTTCCGGGCGAGATGAGGGAATTACTCGCGTTCGAGCATGAGATAGAACATAAACTAAACACGGTCCTCGGCATAAAAGTACATGTCAAATTGGTCGAGCCGAAAACGCTGGAGAGAACGAGCGGAAAAGCTAAGCGGGTCATAGACAAGCGCGAGTTTTAATCGATATTTAGTTGCGCTAATATGGTATGTACGGCGCTTGACAATAGCGGCCTGCTCCAACAGAATGCGACTAAAGGCTTGGTGATTAATCCTTATCGAGTAGTGGCGGAAGAGGATGCAGAATAATGTTTGAGTACGACAAAGACCATAGCGCGGAGCACGAACGTCACGAAAAGGACTGGAACGGCATTATTATAAGGCACTCGACCGCCTGGTTTTTGTTGCTTATAGTGATGGTCGTTATTTGGAAGATGACGCAGCCGGTGATGGTTCTCAGGCAAATCGGTGATGCTTCCATGCGCGAATCGACGGCCACGGGGACACCGGCGGTATCGCGGGAGGCTGCCGTTAGCACCACGAATGTCGCCGGCGTGACGACGACGACCATGATACCCGAGAAAACGACGACAACGACCGAACCGCCGCCGACCGGAGAGATCAAGGTGCTCTCGGGAAGGGACCGAGTGCAGGTGTTGGCCGACGCGCTATTGCTGAGGGAGGGACCGAGTACGCGTTCAAAGGTAAAAGCACGCTTGGGCAAGGGGACTATAGTAGCGGTCGAGGAGCGCGTAAACGGCTGGATGAAGGTGAGAACGGTCAATGACGAAATCGGGTATGTCAGCGGCCGCGCCGGTTTGACCAGAACGGCGCCGTAGGGGCGCCGCCGGGAACCGCCCGCGAACGACGGTTGAAAATTAATTTGGAGCGGAGATGTTCAAAGAACAGAAGCAGACAAAATCATTCGGCATGGCTAAAGATTATTATCGCGCGAGGTTGTTGAGGGTTTTCGAGGAGCGCCCGGACGACCTCGAATGGCGAGAGGATATTCTCTATAGGGCGCCCAAAGCCTACCCCAGCAAGGTCAAGGTCACATATCGGCTCCAAGTGCTTACTACCGAAAACAAGGTCATTGAATTCGCGATTTTAGAGAGCGGGCGCGAAGCCAAGAGGCGCTATAAGAAGATGGCGCGAGACCTCGGGGAAATGACGAAGATGGGATTTGACGAGACCTATGGCATAGAAGAGGTATACGTCATAGTCAAGCCGGAGCTGGTAGATGTGATGTATTTTTCGGGCGTTCAGAATGTGGCTGGGCGGACGAAATAGGACATGCGTAGAAGTTACCGGAAGCGCTGCCCCTGATTTTTAGTGCAAAACGCAAACTTACATTGCGTAAGCCATGTTGCTCAACTAAAATGTACTCCAGGAGGTAGCCGTATTGCCTCATCTAAAAATGTACTCCAAGAGACGTAGCTTGAAATAGCTTTGCTTTAGTGGTACGCTCTCGCAAAGCCATGAAGCGATTGCAGCCGGGGTAGAACCATGAATAAAAGAATGGCCGCCTTAGGAATAACAGTCCTTACATTGATGGTCTTTGGCGTGCTGTGGTATGTAGCCGGTGGGTTGCGGATGGTGGAGGTCGCGGTTATCGCGGCGGCTGTTTCTCTGAGTGTGGCATACCTTTTTTACGAGGCTCTCTCTTGTAGGAAGATTCACCGGCACATTTTAGGTATTCGCGTATTTAGGCGGCTCGATCTTAAAGAGTTTTCAAGAATATTCGGAGCCGTGACGCTTCTGCCGCTATCATCGGTTATTGTCTCAAGATATGCCCTCGACGCAAGTGTCTCACCGATTCGATTATATGTCCTGTTTGTGCTGCTGCTCCTAGTAGGCTGGGCGCTTGGGACAGTTGAAACGTCTAAGCTCATCGCGGAGGATGACCCCACAGACACCGAACCCTAGAACCCCAGGTCTTTACCGAAGACAAACTTCTTTATAGGTTCGATATCGCGGTCGCCCATTAGAACACTTGTTCGAACAGGGGAAAGAGGCGATAGAGCGCGGTGTTTGTACCGTCATCGCGGAGCGAAGTCTTCATCGGCGCTTAGCCGTCCGGGGGCCGAGGACTATCCACCGCAAGAAGCGGGAGCGAGCGCGTCCCTGAAAAGGCCGGGGATGCGCGAGCGATACGAGAGGCTTAAATGTATATGATGTCGTGGAATGCGAGGCGCATTGAGCCTAATGGTAGCAATACTGAGCCGTAAGTTCTTAACGGAAGCTCTTAAGGCCGGGCTGAGCAGCAGTAATGCACATTTAGTCCAAAAATATCATTAGTTAACATAACATATATTATGGTAAGTGATAACTTGTGAATAATGATGCTAAAACTGCGTTGAAACAACGGTTTTAGCATTGGCATATACCGCTTTGCTGCCGGTATATGTTTAGAGTGGCGGCCACTCTACATGGGCGCTATAGACGGACCGCTAAGTCTCCCTGCGTTATTCAAAGACAATCGCCTAGCACTGCAGCACCCCGCTCTCTATGAGCGCACGTCTATTTCACCCATCTAGTACCGGAACACGGTAATCCTTATGTTTGTCATTCTGAGCCGTAGCGATAGCGGAGGCGAAGAATCTCAGACTATGGCATAATGCAACAGTTGAGATTCTTCGCTTCGCTCAGAATGACAAAGAAATTAAGGTAACGCGGTACTAGTAGCACCTAATTTTCAAAGATAGCGTGCTATTGATTGCTGTGCTATTAAAGGCCAAATAGACTAACGTTCGAAGATTAGGCATAGTAAAACATTAAGACACAGGGGAAAACGCCTTAGAGGCGAAATGAGCGCGTATGCGCAGGTCAGCGTATGCGTAAAGGTTCGACACGGCCATTATTTAACACAACTATATTCTGAAGGAGTAGAAATTACATCGTTTGGCAATGTTTTGCCGTTATTCGCGATTAACGGCTCCAAGATAAGCTATGCTCGACTTTGCCTATCAGGAAGTCGGCGAGCAACGCTAAGAGAGCCGCCGCGAGCGCGCCTTCTAAGACGAAGGCGGGGTTGCCGCGGACCAGACCGGAGATTATTGGTGAGCCGAGGCCTCCGGCGCCGACAACGACGCCGATAGTAGCGGTACCGATATTGACCACGACCGAGACGCGAATACCCGCGAGTATCACCTGAAGCGCTAAGGGAAGCTCGACACGGGCAAGCACCTGAGATTTGCTCATTCCCATCCCATAGGCGGCTTCGATTGAATCTTGTGGGACCGTTTCCAAGCCGGCAATCGTATTGCGCAATATGGGGAGCACACTATATATAAAGAGCGCCGTGACGGTCGGTTTGAACCCGAACCCCAGCAACGGCACGGCCAACGCAAGAACAGCTACCGGGGGAAAGGTCTGCCCCAGCGAGCTAAGGTCGTTCGCGATTCGCAAAAAATCTTTGCCTGCCGGCCGCGTTACGAAAATCCCGATCCCCAAACCGACGATAATGGCGAGCGCGCTCGAGATTAGGACGAGCGCCAGGTGTTCTCCGACTAGTTGCGTCAGATCTGCCTGCGGATATAGAACGTCCTTCTCTCCCGGAAAGAGAAACCGCAAAAGCGCCTCCCACAGCGCCATGTTCGAAATGAGCGCCGCGAAGATGAGGATGAGGAGTGCGGCTTTTATCCATTCTCGCCGTCCCGCGGGCGCAGCTCTCAAGTTGAATCACCCCCATCGGTAAAGTCGACGATATCCTCCATGCGTATCTCCCCTGTCAACCGAGTATTTTCATCTACGACTGCGAGCGTTTTTACGCCGTGCTCCAGCATCTTCGAAAGGGCGTTCTTGAGCGAGGTGTCGACATGGGCTGAGACTACATCGGCGTCGAGTTCGGTCAGCGCTTCCTTAAGCTCTTTTTCCGTAGCTATTTTAGTCAGCTCGACCCAGCCTTGGAGACGCATGTTCTCATCGGTTACCCATGAGAACCGTCCTTTCTTGCGCAGCTCATCGAGTGAGGTAAGGCGGTTGGCTATGGCAATCGATGTAGTGGGACGCATTAGTTTGCCGACTTTAAACCGCGAGAGACGCTTGAGTGCCCGGTCGATGCCGACGAAGTCATGGACGAACTTGTTTGCCGGAGCCGCCAGGATGTTCTCGGGCGTGTCGTATTGGACCAGCTCCCCCGCTCTTAGAATCGCTATTTTGTCGGCTATCCTTATCGCTTCGTCGATGTCGTGAGTGACAAAGACGACCGTTTTGCCGAGTTCTTTTTGTATCTTGACGAACTCGTATTGCAGGCGTTCCCGGCTCAATGGGTCGATGGCGCCAAAGGGCTCATCCATCAGAAGAATCGGCGGGTCGGCGGCGAGAGCGCGGGCGACGCCGACCCTCTGGGCTTCCCCGCCGGAGAGTTCAGCGGGATATTTCTCGCGGTATTTCAGCGGGTCGAGTTTGACGAGTTCGAGCAGCTCGGCTATGCGCGCCGCGACGCGGCTCCTCTCCCACTTGAGCAGGCGCGGCACGACCGCGATGTTTTCTTCGACAGTCATGTGAGGAAAGAGGCCGACGCTTTGTATGACATATCCGATTCGCCGTCTGAGAAGCTCCGGCCTAAACGTCGCCGCGCTCTCGCTATCGATAAGAATATCTCCGCTGCTCGGCTCGATCATGCGGTTTATCATCTTCAGCGTCGTGGATTTGCCGCATCCCGACGGCCCGATAAGGACGCATAGCTCGCCTTTGCCTATAACCATAGAGATATCTTTTACCGCGAAGGCGTCGCCGTATTTCTTCGATACGCTTAGCAACTCTATCATTGTGCCGCTCCCGAGACTCCCTTGGGCGTAAGCGCGGTTATCAGGGCTTGCAAGGCGGTGTCGGCGGCGAGCGCGATGAAAATAATCGATATTGCGCCGAGGAGTATCAAGTCGGGAGCCGCTTGGCCGAGACCCTGAAGGACGAACGTTCCCAAGCCCCCGGCCCCGATGAGCGCCGCTACCGTCGTGTTTCCAATCGCCTGCACTGCGGAGGTTCGAACGCCGGTCAGCACAACCGGCAACGCCAGTGGTATTTGGACCTTGATAAGCAACTGCCGGCGGCTCATCCCCATGCCGAAGCCGGCATCGATGACCCCCGAGGGGATTATCGAGAGGCTGGTGAATGTATTTCGTGTAATCGGAAGGAGCGAATATAGGGTAAGCGCGATGAGCGCCGGGGCCGTTCCGATGCCCTCAACGCCGAGCTGCCGCAAGAACGGCACCGTATCCGAGAAATACGCCAGCGGCGCAATCATGAGACCGAAGAGGGCCAGGCTCGGTATCGTTTGCACGAAATTGACAAACAAGAAGGCCGGTCTCTCCGACGCGCGGTTTTTGAAAGCGATGATCCCGAGCGTGACGCCGATTACCGAGCCTATAGTCACGGCAATACCTGAAAGCGTCAGGTGCCGGAGCGCCTCCGCGATAAAGCGCTCTTCGTTATTGACCAACTCTTGCATAATAGAAAGCTCGTTGACGAAGCCGCCGGCAGCCAAGAGCGCCGCGCCTCCGAAACCCGCGTAGGTCGTTATGGTTCCAAGAACTCGGTCTTGACCGAGATTTTGGCGCGCGAACACCAAAACGATATAGGCGGCCAGCGTGTTTAACCAGAAACCCGCGGCCAGCGAGGTGCGCGCGAACGGGTTTTCGCTAGAAGCGAGATCCGTCGCTGCGATTCCGGCAAATAGGAAGCCCAAGACGAAGAGCGCGTTTGCGAGGACCCCGGTCGCGGCGTTTCTTGCGGTATCATTCTTAACGAGCGGCACCACTATAACCAAACTCAGCCATAGTAAATAGAATAGAATGGCCCACGCGCCTATAGCACTCCATAGATTCAAGCTCTCGCCCGCGGCGAGCCTGTTCGGCCTATAGGTCACGAAAGCCGGGATAGAAATGGAGAACAGGCCAAGCGTAACGCCCGCGAGAACGACTCTATCAACACGAGATAATCGCAATGCCCGGCCCACTCCCCTGTCGGTACCTATTTCTTCAAAAAGCCTTCGGAATCAAGATAATCCTTGGCTACCGTCGCGGCATCCCGGCCTTCCACCGCTATCTTAGCGTTGAGCGCTTGCAGCGTGACCATGTTGAGGGATTCGAAGACCGGCTTTAATATATCCTCAATCTCGGGGTATTTCGTCATTATCTCGTTGCGCACGAGCGGCGCCGGCTCGTAGACCGGTTGGACACCCTTGGTGTCCTCTAAGACCAGCAACTCTAGGACGGCCAGCGCACCGTCGGTGCCGTAGGCCATCGCAAAGTTAACCCCGTCGGTGCCCTCGGCGGCCGCCTTCTCGGTCTGCGCGGTGTTTCCGCCCGCCAATATTACCAGCTGGTCTTTGGCCAGCTTGAACCCGTACTCTTTTTCAAACGCGGGCAGCGCGTCGGGTCTGCCGACAAACTCCTCCGAGCAAGCGAGTTTGACAAAGCCTTTGCGGTTGACGTATGCGGCAAAGTCCTCCATCGTCTTTATCTTTTCGGTCCCGGAGAGGTCTTTTCGGACCGCTATTGCCCATGTATTGTTCGCGGGAGCGGGATCAAGCCAGACCAGGCCGTTCTGTTCTTTATCGAGCGCCTTGACGGTATCGAACGCTTTGTCGGCGTTTCTCCATACGTTGGGGTCGGTGTCGTCGAAGAAGAAGCCCCCGTTGCCTGTGTATTCAGGGTAGATGTCTATTTCGTCGCTGATAATCGCTTTGCGGGTAAGGTCGGTCGGTCCGAACTCTACCTTGTCGACGACCTCGAAGCCGTTGGCTTCGAGCATCTCTATTATCATATTTCCAAGGAGGGCGCCCTCGGTGTCGATTTTCGACGCGACAATAACCGGCCCCTTCTTGTCGGAGGTTTGGCTTTGAGGTTGTCGGGATGCGCATCCGCTCATCATCGACGCGCCAACCAAAAGCGCGAGAATCAAAAGTGTTGCGACGCTGTTGATGAGATGTTTTTTCAACTTCGCCCCCTCTCTGTGCCATTGCCAACCATAATAGCGCTTGCCGGGCAAAAAGACAAAACACGCTTTAACTTTGCCCATTAGCGAATTACGGGAAACATCGAATCCGGTCTTACGTCGGGTTATCAGGAATTTTGTCCCCGACCCTCGCCCGGAAAAAAACCGCGGCGTTTAGACCGCGGTTTTAGCGTGAGCAGGTGGGCTGGTCCGTCAGTTACTGTAATGTGCGAAATCGAAGCTCGTTTAGAGCCTCGTCGCACAGGTGGAGAAATTTGGTCATTAACCACGTAGAAGGCAATTTATCAACGATCGGAAGAAAAACAGCTCGGTTTTCTTCTGCCTTGGACCTAAAACTCGGGTCGCTTAAGAATTTTTCGACAAGACGTTCCTTAGCATCTTCGACATCGACCAGCGAGATTATCGTGTCGACATCCCGCCGGTATGTCTCCAAATCCGACAGCGTACACGACATAGCCATACTACGTCCTCCTTATCGTCAGAGCCCCCTGCTTTTCACCCCCATTGCGCTATACCCCCGTGCTTCCGAAACCGTCCGCGCCCCGCAAGGTTTCATCGAGCGCTTCGACGGGCGCGAACTCGACCCGCTCGACTCTTTGTATTACCAACTGCGCTATTTTATCGCCTTTGGCGACGCTGAAAGGTGTGTCCTTGTCGGTGTTGATGAGGATGACCCCTATCTCTCCCCTGTATCGGCTGTCTATAAGACCGGGTGTGTTTACGATGCTTATGCCGTTCTTGATGGCGAGGCCGCTCCGAGGTTGTACGAAACCGGCGTAACCGTCGGGTATGGCCATAGCTATTCCTGACGGGATGAGCGCGCGCTCGCCGGGGGGTATCGTCTGGTCGATGCGGCTTCTCAGGTCACAGCCCGCATCGCCTTCGTGGGCATACTCCGGGACGGGCAACTCCTCGTCGAGCATCTTGATGTCGATTCGCAAGTGTCGAGCCTCCTTGGGTAGAAGTTTGTCCGCGTGTCTCACTTTAGATTATCGTAACAGAATCTCAACGCAAGCGTAAGCGATAAGTCGGTTTTCCGGCGTTGCATTAGCCGGCCTGTAAGGCGGCTATATAAGAATTCGAGATGAATAAAAGAAAAGAGCAAGAAACCACTTGACAGTAAATGTGTAATGCTTATAATAACTATAAGTGGACATGATATTACGATAAAGTATAGACTAGCCCTTATAGCTTATTACAGGCCGCAACACCTTCAAGCAACTATTAGAAACACTTAACAACGATATATCGCTAAGTTAACAATATTCAGTGCCGCTGGGTTTATTTTATTCGCGCGAGTGAATACGGGTAGGTATCATCCGCTTTGAAATAATTAGGGTAAATGCCCAGCGGTATTGAATCTAACCAAATTTAGTCGAGCCCGACGAGTCCCGGCACTATTCGCATGCGGCTTTCGCCACACGTACCATAAATCGTACCACAAATCATTCGATCTCGCGGATTGTCTATTAATAACTTAAATAGATTCAGGGATTTTCTGAGATTATTCCCGGTCGAAAGGAGGTGAAATATTTATGAAAGATGTTATTAAATCGATTTCAACGAAAAAGGAGGTGAAAAGTATGAAAAAAGCATTGGTTATAATGATGGCTTTGGCGTTGTTGTTCGCGATGGGCGGCATGGCGCTCGCGAAACAGGAGCCGGCGACCACGGATCCGTCTACCCCGGGCAATATCGTCGCTAGCGATTATGATTTGACATTGGAACAAAATAATAATCCCGCGAAGCGCTATGGGTACTTCGAGCGAGGCATAGCCGTAACCTCAGGTGCTTATACCGGCTCAACTCCAAATGACACGAACAAATGGAGCACCCATGTCTACGGTACCTGGAATAGCCCGTACACGACCGGCGTTGACGGCTACAACTACAACGACGCCCAGGACTATATCGCCGGCGGCGACCAGGTAAGCCGCATAACCGGCAGCACGGTTACTACGACTACGGCGCTAGCCGATTTCGTGTTCCAGTCCGGCCCGCACGGCGGCTACCTCACGTCCACCCACCGGTGCCGTGAGTGCCACGCGGTCCACCGCGCGGCGGGCAAGTTCAAGTTGCTCCGCTCGGACACCAGGTTCGAGGCGTGCGATTGGTGCCACGGCACCGGCGCGGGAAGCGGATACAACATCCAGATGGACAACGACGACGCCTACACCACCGAGTACAACGTCGGCCACACCATGGGCTTCGGCATAAGCACCGGCAAGTGGAAAGCGCCGGACGACACCTACCCCGCGTTTACGCCTAACTACTGGCAGGGCGGTTTCTCCTGCTTCGACTGCCACAGCCCGCACGCCAACCCGGCGCGCATGCTCGGCTTCGACAAAGCCGGGCAACCGGTTGGTATTCGAGGCAAACTCGACGGCAAAGTCTACGGTGTCTTGAACTCGGGCAGCGGCGGCACTTGGGATAAAGCGCTCAAAGCCGCCAACAACCCGCAGGGTATGAACAAGCCGTTCTGGCCCTCGGGCACCTGGCTCTTGATCAAAAACCCGGACCGCGAAATCGCAAGCACAACCACGATCGTAAAGAGCGGTATCTGGAAACCTAAAGCGGGTTCTTCCCTTAACGGTACATCGGGTGACGAAAATCTTACCCTATCGCAGTTTATCGCGAAGATAGCCGAGCCGGAGAAAGATATCACGATAACAGCCGGTCAGGAAATCGATGATGCTGTCACGGAGTCCCTTTTTGAGTTCGACGGCAACACGAGCTATCCGGTAAACAAAATGCCGATCGATTGGAACAGCCCATTGGGCACCGTGACTAAATCTTTGTGGAGAGCGAGTGCGGCAAATGGCGGCGGCATAACGGCTAGCTATGCGAAAAGCACGGGTGAGGCCGTCGGTTTAATCACCGAGAAAGTACGCCGTGCGGACGCGCAGGGGGCGTGGACCGGTACAGGCGATTATACGGAACCAAATAATGTTCCGTGCACCGTTTGGACGGTAAGCGAGTTCTGCACCGACTGCCACGACGGTAACGCGGGTCTGCACACGGTCAAAGCCCCGCTCTTCAGCGAGGATCGCGCGCTGCGCAATCAGGGCAATAACGCTGACGGCACAAGCAAAACGGGCGCGGGGAACGAGAACTTCAGGGGCAACTACGACCTGGCGTACGGCCACGATACGCAGCCGAGACATTGCGGGCGCCAGATGGTCTTCAATCCCGAGGATGGTCAGAATTTTGGTCCGCACTGCCGCAACTGCCACAAGGGCTCAAGCAGGTGCTCGGTCTGCCACGATGCCGGTGCGTACACAGGCGACCCAACGCTTGCAGCCGATAATACAAAATCAAACTCGCTGTATAGCATGGCCAGAACCACCCTTGTCAGCACGCCGACCGCGGACAACCCGCTCGGCAGCGACAGAAACCTGGTATCCCCCGCGTTTGGCCCAGGGCCGAACTCGACATTGGGCTACTTCCAAAAATCGCGCACCACTAACTGGGATTCAGACTGGAGAAACGCGACCGGCGCGGTTGCAATGGGCAAAATATCCGGCGATGTGAGCTGTGCGGATGACGGCTTCAGTTGGCCGCACCGCACCCTCGGCTTCAAGATGCTCAAAGACGACCTCTTCGGTCTCGACTTTACCGGCGGCAAGGTGATTAATGTAGGCGACATAAGGAAGACCTATGACGGTAAGACCACCAATAGCGCTGGTCTAACCCTCAAAGCGCACGACCTCGACAGCGTCTGCTTGGACTGCCACAACCCGACAGTCTGGAACGCTACGAGCGCAAGCGATCACATCGACTCGCCGACGCTTACTACAGACAACCACGACGACGAGTTGCTAACCCGCGGCTTGCCGTAAAGCAGAGTTGTTGGTTTAACAAGGATTACTCGCAAAGGCTTACAACGGATGACATAACTAAATATCACAACGGATGACTTACGATATAGCATAAAACACAAAAGAGGCCCGGGCGATACCGGGCCTCTTCCTAATCCCTCTTCGACCTACATACATCCGCGCACACGAAGGGCTTGGTCGATACCGGTATTGCTAAATATTACAAATTATATACCCCCCGATGTATTGACTGTAACAGCCTAGCGTTTACAATGGGTTTAAGTGGTATTGCGCATGGCAGACAAGGGTATACCGAAAAGCTAGTTGATTTTTAACGACTCAGTTATATTAAGGTATGCTTCAAGGCCTGACAGGGAAACCCTCGTAAGAATGATGAGCGGTATCCCGTAAGAGCGATATCGCTAATTTTTAGCAACGCTTAGTGCCCTTATTCACAATACTAGACGCAGCCTTCATTTTGAAAACCTTAAGACCAAACCCGACAAGCGAAAAAGGATAGTATGGGTGTTTTTTACTCCATAGCAAGTCAAATACCGCGCGTTCCCACTTTTTTAAAGTTTGAATACTCTATTTATTCTATTCCCTGTTGAAAGGAGGTGAAATATTTATGAAAGATGTTATTAAATCGATTTCAACGAAAAAGGAGGTGAAAAGTATGAAAAAAGCATTGGTTATAATGATGGCTTTGGCGTTG